>NZ_JBDTQE010000045.1:0-22597 GCF_039932285.1 Flavobacterium sp. | reverse complement strand
AGTAAATATTCTTGAAAAAGGAACCAATAACGGAACTTCAACTGATTTTGAAGGAAAATTTTTACTTACTATACAAAATGATGAATCTAAACTAATTGTAAGTTCATTAGGATTTAAAACTACTGAAATAAAAGCTTCTGAAATTATAGTAATAAAACTTGAAGAAGAAGGTGTTGGACTACAAGAAGTAAATATTCAAGCTATAGGCTCTAGAAACGCTAAAAGAACTGTTGTAAATTCTGCTGTTCCTGTTGATATTATTAATGTAAAAGATGTAACAACACAAAGTGGAAAAATTGAAATTAATGAATTGTTACAATATGTTGCACCTTCATTTAATGCTAATAAACAATCAGGTTCTGATGGTGCCGATCACGTAGATCCAGCTTCACTTAGGGGAATGGGGCCAGATCAAACATTAGTTTTAATTAATGGGAAAAGAAGACACCAATCTTCATTAATAAATCTTTTTGGAACACGTGGAAGAGGAAATACAGGAACCGACTTGAATGCGATACCTGCTTCAGCAATAAAAAGAATTGAAATACTAAGGGATGGAGCAGCAGCACAATATGGTTCTGATGCTATTTCGGGAGTAATAAATATTGTTTTAAACGACAATGTAAATGAACTTACTGGTGCTGTAACTTATGGTGCTTACAACACTAATGCAAAAGGAGATTTTCCTACTGGTACTGCCAATACTCCAGGATATAGATTAGACCAAAATGGAAATGGAAATTCTTTTGGTAAAGACAAAAAACTAGATGGAAATTCCACAAAAATAGCTTTAAATTATGGGGTGAAATTGGGGACAAAAGGTGGTTATGCAAACTTTACAACCGAGTTCCTAAACAAAGAGAAAACTTTGCGTCCAGGATTCGATTTTAGAAAAGGATTTGGAGAGGCCGAAATATTTAGCGCCAATTTTATGGCCAATTTAGCTATTCCAATTACTAATAAAATTGAGTTTTATGCATTCGGTGGTAGAAATTATAGAGATACTGATGCTTATGCATTTACTAGAAATGATGGTGCGAGAGTTGTAGAATCTATATATCCTGGTGGATTTACACCAAGAATTACCTCAAATATTATAGACAATTCAATCGCTGCAGGCTTTAGAACGAGCACGACTAGTGGTTGGAAAATAGATTTGAGTAATACTTACGGTAAAAATATTTTTGATTACCGAATAGAAGGTACTCTAAATGCTTCATTAGAAGGAGCATCACCAAGAGCTTTTGATGCTGGTGGACACAGTTTAAGCCAGAATACTACAAATCTTGATTTTTCTAAAAACTATGACTCTGTTTTAAGTGGAATGAACTTAGCTTTTGGAGCTGAATTTCGTTCGGAAACATTTAAGATTATTACTGGTGAACTAGGTTCTTATGCAACTTATGACACATTTGGTAATCCTATTACAGATCCAACAACTCAGTCTGCACCTATCGACCCTATTTCTGGCGATCCAAGACCTGGAGGATCACAAGGATTTCCTGGTTATAGCCCAAAAAATGTCGTAGACAAAGGGAGATCAAACTTATCTCTTTATGCTGATGCCGAATTTGATATTACAAAAAAATTCTTAGTAAGTACAGCGGTACGTTTCGAAAACTATAGCGATTTTGGCAGTACATTAAACGGAAAATTAGCATCAAGATATAAAATAACAGATAATATAAATATTAGAGGATCTGTAAGCACTGGATTTAGAGCACCATCATTAGCGCAAATTTATTACAATACTAGTTTTACAAATTTTAGTAGTTCTGGGGCAACAGAAGTTTTACTTTCTGCAAATGATAGTCCAGTTACAAAAGCATTTGGTATTGGAAAACTTAATGAAGAAAAAGCAGTAAATGCATCTTTAGGGTTTACATTGACTAAAGGAAGTTTTACAGCAACTATAGACGGTTACATGATAAATGTTAAAGACAGAATCGTATTAACAGGATATTTTGATGCAACCTCTTTAGGATTAAATGTAGATGCAGCTCAGTTTTTTACCAATGGTGTAGATACTAAAACTAAAGGTTTAGATATGGTTGTATCTTGGAAAAAAACAGTGGGTGATTCTAAATTTGGAGTTACTGCTGTTGGAAACATCAATCATATGGAAATTTCTAATGTTAAAAATAATGGTTTAGACAGTCAGACTTTCTTTGGAGAAAGAGATAAAGCATTCTTATTAGCTTCTGCTCCATCAAACAAGTTTGCATTAAACCTAAATTATGGTTACCGATTTTTTGATGCTGGCTTAGCATTTACAAGATTTAGCCAAGTTAAATTATTAGATTATCAAGTTTATGAAGACGTTGCAAATTATGGTGGTTCTTTTGACAACCAAATAAAAGCTGCAACTGATACTTATAATGCAAAAATTGTAACCGATTTAACTTTAGGTTTTAAATTGACTAAATCCCTTAAATTAAGTATAGGTGCTAACAATTTATTTAATATTTATCCTGATCAACAAGATGATTGGGTTGAAGCTGGAGGATATTGGGATTCGGTTCAAATGGGTTTTAGTGGTGCTTATTACTATGCTAGACTCGGATTTAAATTCTAATTTATTTCTAAAAAATAAAACAAAAATGCCGTCTAAATTTAGACGGCATTTTTTATTGGTAATGACAAAAAATCCCACCGTCATATGGTGTCCAAAAAGCTGCTTTTTGATTTGATGATTTTAATACCTCATTTGCCCAAGTGTTACAAGTTTTAAACAAACTATAACTTCCCTTTGCTTCATAAAAAGAATCATTTTTAGCATAACCACGACCTAAAATACATTGCAAGTTTTTATCAGAATCTCTCTGAAAACTATCATTAATAAAAGTGACTAATTTTTGATAATTTTCTTTAGATATTAAAATTCTCTTACAACTTTCATTTTCAGAAACAGATTTATAAAATGTGGTGTGTATCGCAGAAGTACTTAAACCCGTTGCTGCTTTAAATGCTGTACTTGTTTTCAGATCAGACCATTGCGGTGTATCTAAATAAAAACCTTTATCTCCCCAACCTATTGCAAGATAATTCATTAGTGAATCTCTAGATTTTGTTTGGTTAAATTTAATTTCTTTACTCCAATCTTTTATTTCATTTTTTATAGGAACAATAATATCGGTGTGAACTCCATTTGTTTTAATAAAAATTTCAATTTCTTCTTTTTGAGTAACGCCAGCATTAACAGTGATTTTTGACAATCCAAAAGCAGAAAGTGAATACACAATTAGGAAAACTACGAATCCTAAAATTGCTTTAAAAAATAGGCTGAGAGATTTTTTTATGGTTTTCATAAATTTAATTTTAATATTCAAATCAAATATCAAGCCAAAAAAAGCCCGTATTTTCATACGAGCTTTTATATATTTTATACTTTTTTAGACATTAAATCTAAAATGCATCACATCACCATCTTTTACGATATATTCTTTTCCTTCTACTTTAAATTTTCCTGCTTCTTTAGCTTTGGCTTCAGTTCCGTAGTGAATGTAGTCTTCGTATGAGATTACTTCGGCACGGATAAATCCTTTTTCGAAATCGGTATGAATAACTCCTGCTGCCTGTGGTGCTGTTGCTCCAACATTAATTGTCCAAGCTCTCACTTCTTTTACTCCTGCTGTAAAGTAAGTTTGTTGTTTTAGTAATTTGTAAGCTGCACGAATAAGTACCGATGCGCCTGGTTCTTGCAAGCCCATATCTTCCAAGAACATTTTGCGTTCTTCGTAAGTTTCTAATTCCGTGATGTCAGCCTCTGTTCCAACTGCTAAAACGATTACTTCTGCATTTTCGTCTTTTACTAATTCACGAACTTGGTCTACATATTTGTTTCCTGTTGCTGCTGAATCTTCATCTACATTACAAACATACAATACTGGTTTTGATGTTATTAATTGAAAACTTTCAAATAATTCTTCTTCTTCATAACCTTTTGGCTCAACCGTTCTTGCCGATTTTGCTTGTAGTAAGGTTTCACGAATTCTATTTAGCAATCCTTCTTCTAGTTGCGCTTCTTTGTTTCCTGTTTTTGCAGCACGTTTTACTTTTTCCAAACGTTTTTCTACTGTTTCTAAGTCTTTTAACTGCAACTCAATATCAATAGTTTCTTTGTCCCGAATTGGATTTACATTTCCATCTACGTGAATAATATTATCATTATCAAAACAACGCAAAACATGAATAATAGCGTTACATTCTCTTATATTTCCTAAGAATTGGTTTCCTAAACCTTCTCCTTTACTTGCTCCTTTTACTAGTCCTGCAATATCTACAATATCTACAGTTGCCATTTGCACTCGTTCTGGTTTTACCAATTCTTCGAGTTTTTCGATTCTTGGATCAGGAACGTTTACTACACCAATATTTGGTTCGATAGTACAAAACGGAAAGTTTGCACTTTGTGCTTTTGCGTTTGATAAACAATTAAATAAAGTCGATTTTCCTACATTTGGTAATCCTACAATTCCTGCTTTCATTATGGTTTTGTTTTATAAAGTGTGCAAATATACTTTAAATCTTATTAAGATTCAAAGTATAAGAAAAGTAAAAAAGACAAAGCTTTTAGATTTAAAAAAGCTTATTGAGTTGCTAAACCTAAACGTTCAATAATTTCTTTTTCTTCTTTTGTAGAAACAAATCCTGATTCAAAATCCCAATAATTATTAAAAAATGAGGTTTTTTTATTAATTAATGATTTTTCTTTAAAAACGTTTTTGTCGTTATATTTAAAAAGTTCTTTGTCGAAGTTGGTAATTATCATGTGATTATTAACTTCTATTTTTCTATTTTGTTTCTTATATTTTTTTTCAAAACCAATTACTTCTTTAGAGTTTGCCAAATAATAAAGGTCATTATCTAATCTAAAAGTATTTTTAAATTCTAATTTATATATTTTGCTACTGTTTAAGAAAGATCTTCTTAAGTCTTCTAATCGAGATTCTGGAACCATAGATCCAACTTCCATTATAATCATTTTGTTTCTATCATAAACAATTGTAAACTCTGATAATACTCCACTAACTTCATCTATTGGAGTGGCTTTAATTACTAAGAAATCTTCATTACTTGGATATGATTTAATTTGAAAATCATACTTACGTTTCGCACCCGAAGCTAAAATTTCATCTATATATTTAAATTGATAATAATTCTCTATTATATTGTTTAAATTGTAACCTAAAAGATCTGCATCAATATCTTGATCTAAAACGCCTACTGCCCTATTTTGTTCTACTAAAATATCTGTTTTTATATTTTTTGAGTTTCCTAATATTTGAAAATTAATTAATCCATCATTAAAGAAAATAATTTGATCATTTTTTTTGTAGAACTCCCTTAAATAAACTTTTAGATTTACTGGAACTGTAATTTTTTCTAATGAATTTTTTACTATTTTTTTTAATATTTCTTGTGGAGGAACGTTTGTTAAAATAACTTCTTCTAATCTTTTTGCATTACTTTCCAAATAAACTACATTAACTTTTTTATCTAAATCAAAATATTTTACGATATATGTTTTATAGGATGAGTTTTCAAATTGTAAATTAGATTCACTTGTTAGGTTAATATTTGCTTCACCATTTTTATTGGTCAAAAAACCTTGCTTTGTTTTTAATGCTGTTATTGTTACTTCCTCAATTGGTAAACCAGTCTCTACATCTTTTACAATTACTGCAAATTCTATATTTTGAGAAAAAATAAAACCATTAATAAACAACAGCATAAAAGTTAAAAATTTATTCATTTTATTTTATTTTATTCAAATTTAATATAAAAATTAATTTATTAACAGTTATTTAAATAATTCTTTGAAAAGAAAAAGAGAGCTTTTTGAAAACTCTCTTTTTCTTTTTAAAAATTAATTATTGATTATGTAAAAATGATTGTCTATTTAATAACGTTTCTTCATTTTCTACATGATTATCATCAGGAATACAACAATCTACTGGACAAACTGCCGCACATTGTGGTTCGTCATGAAAACCTTTACACTCCGTACATTTACCTGGTACTATATAATATATATCGTCAGAAATTGGAGTTTGAGCTGCATTAGAATCTATTTCAGAACCATCAGGAAGTATAATTTTTCCTGATAATTTTGTTCCGTCTTTATATCTCCAATCGTCAGCGCCCTCGTATATAGCAGTATTTGGACATTCTGGCTCACATGCTCCACAATTTATACACTCGTCTGTTATAATTATTGCCATTTTATTTAGAATTAGATATTATATTTCAGATTTATAAAAAATGAAATCATTATTTTTGCACAAAATTACAATCAAAACCATTCATAAACAAATAAACAGATGTCACAAAACGATAAAAAAATAGCTTTTATTGAATTAGGGGAGTTTTTAAGACAATTTTCAGCAACTAATTCTGTAAAAAGCAAAAACGTTTTGCATAATGATTTATTTTTTGATGATTTTATATCACTTATAAATCTTTCTCAATCTCATAATGGTTGGTACACTAATGAAAATGTGCATTTTTCTATTAACTCATGGGCTGAAGCTTTAACCCAAGAAAATTTAGACAAATGGTTGTCTAATTATAATTTTACTAAATTTAACCCCAAAACAATTGCATTAATTCTTGCTGGAAATATTCCATTGGTAGGTTTTCATGACTTTTTATCGGTATTAATTTCGGGTCATAAAGTTTTGATTAAAACTTCATCAAATGACCAACATTTATTACCTTTTTTAGCAAAATATTTAATCGTTGTCGAACCAGAACTTAATAATTACATTACTTTTGTTGAAGGAAAACTAGAAAATTTTGATGCCGTAATTGCAACTGGAAGTGATAATACAGCTAGATATTTTGAGTATTATTTTAAAGACAAACCTTCAATTATTCGTAAAAACAGAAATTCTGTTGCCGTTTTAGATGGTTCCGAATCAAAAGATCAAATGATTGCTTTAGGCGAAGATATTTTTAGGTATTTTGGGCTAGGTTGTCGCAATGTTTCTAAAATTTTTATTCCTAAAAATTATAATTTTGATCTATTTTTTAACGGTATGTTTCCATATCAAGTTGTTATAAAATATGAGAAGTATGCTAATAATTATGATTATAATAAAGCAGTTTTCTTGATGAGTAATTTTAATTTATTAGACAATGAATTTTTAATCATTAAAGAAGATTCGAGTTACTCCTCACCTATTTCTTCTGTTTTTTACGAGTTTTACGATGATATAAATGACATTAAAAATCGTTTAGAAACTGATAAAGACAAAATACAATGTATTGTTTCTAATAATTTAGTCGAGAATAGTATTTCTTTTGGAACAACTCAAAAACCAAAACTCTGGGATTATGCCGATAATGTAGATACTATTGATTTTTTAATTCATCTATAATTTTAAAATCATGAATATATCGAAAATTAGCCAAATTATTGGTACCGAAAAAGAAAAAACAGCACACATTCACAAACCAAATTTTAATCTAGAAGCCCTAGTTAATTCTGGGAAAAATACAACTACAAAACAAAATAACACAATGAAAAAACACAATTACAGCGCAGGACCTTGCATACTTCCTCAAGAAGTTTTCGAGAAGTCGGCACAAGCCATTTTAAACTTTAACAATCTAAATTTATCACTTTTAGAAATTTCCCACAGAAGTAAAGATTTTGTAGCCGTTATGGAAGAAGCCAGAGCTTTAGTTTTAGAACTTTTAGGACTAGAATGTAAAGGTTACCAAGCTTTATTTTTAGCAGGTGGTGCTAGTTTAGAATTCCTTATGGTTCCTTATAACTTAATGAAAGAAAATGGCAAAGCGGCTTATTTAGATACAGGAACTTGGGCAAGTGGAGCGATTAAGGAAGCTAAACATTTTGGAGAAACCGTAGTTACAGCTTCATCAAAAGAAGAAAATTACAATCATATTCCTAAAAATTATAATATTCCTAGCGATGCAAGTTATTTTCACTGCACGAGCAATAATACTATCTTCGGAACACAAATGAAATCATTTCCAGATACAACTATTCCAGTAGTTTGCGATATGAGTTCCGATATTTTTTCGAGGGTTTTAGACTTTTCTAAATTTGATTTGATATATGCTGGCGCACAAAAAAATATGGGACCAGCAGGAACTACTTTGATTGTTGTTAAAGAAGAAATTTTAGGAAAAACAGGACGTTATATTCCATCAATGTTAGATTACGAAAAACACATTAAGGCAGAAAGTATGTACAATACACCACCAGTTTTTCCTATATATGCCTCTCTTTTAACTTTACAATGGTTAAAAAATTTAGGTGGAATTCCTGCAATAGAAAAAATAAATAATGCGAAAGCAAATTTATTATATTCCGAAATTGATAGAAATCCTTTGTTTAAAGGAGCTGCAAATGCTGAAGATAGAAGCAACATGAATGCTACTTTTTTATTAAATGACGAAAGTCATGCTGAATTATTTGACAAAATGTGCAAAGAAGCTGGAATTTCAGGATTACCAGGTCACAGATCTGTTGGTGGATATCGTGCTTCAATGTACAATGCGCTTCCACTAGAAAGTGTGCAAGTTTTAGTAGATGTCATGAAAGAATTAGAAAATAAAATTAAGCAATAACCAAACAATCATAACAATGAAAATATTAGCTAACGACGGGATTTCTAAAAGTGGAATTCTAGCATTAGAAAAAGGTGGTTTTGAAGTAATCACTACAAAAGTTGCCCAAGAACAAATTATCAATTTTGTAAATACAAACCAAGTTGCAGTTATATTGGTTAGAAGTGCAACAAAAGTTAGAAAGGATATTATTGATGCTTGCCCTTCGCTAAAAATTATAGGTCGTGGTGGCGTAGGAATGGATAATATTGATGTTGATTATGCCATTTCTAAAGATATACAAGTTATAAATACGCCCGCTTCGTCATCAAACTCAGTAGCAGAATTAGTATTTGCACATTTATTTTCAGGCGTACGATTTTTATATGATTCAAACAGAAATATGCCTCTAGAAGGAGATACTCGTTTTAATGATTTGAAAAAAGCTTATGCTGATGGTATTGAACTTCGTGGAAAAACCATCGGTATTATTGGTTTTGGAAGAATAGGACAATCTGTAGCAAAAATGGCTTTAGGACTAGGTATGAAAGTAATTGCGTCCGATAATTATGTGGGAAAAGCAGAAATTAAAGTTGAATTTTATAATGGTCAATTTATAAATGTAGAAATTGAAACAGAACCTGTTGATGATTTATTAAAACATTCGGATTTTGTAACCCTTCATGTTCCTGCTCAAAAAGATTATATTATAGGTAAAAAAGAATTTGACTTAATGAAAGATGGTGTAGGGATTATAAACTGTTCTCGTGGCGGAATTATAAACGAAGTCGAACTAGTTGCAGCATTGGACAGTAAAAAAGTATTATTTGCAGGTTTAGATGTTTTTGAAAATGAACCAACACCAGCGGTTCAATTACTTATGCACCCAAACATATCGATGACACCGCATATTGGTGCAGCAACTATCGAAGCACAAGACAGAATTGGTACAGAACTTGCTGAGCAAATTATTGCTTTGTTGAAAGCAGAAATATAAATATATTTCTTAATTTTACTATTAATCAATTAAAAACTAAATAAATTATGGCCGGATTAATAGATTTATTAAATAGTGATTTAGGAAAACAAATAATCTCTGGAGTTTCAGAAAAAGCAGGAACAAGTGAAGGAGAAACTTCTTCAGTATTGTCATCAGTTTTACCATCATTAGTTGGAGGAATGATGAATAATGCATCTACTCCAGAAGGGCAAAGTGGTTTACTTGGTGCTCTTTTAGGCGGAAAACACGATGGTAGTATTCTTGATAATTTATCTGGCTTTTTGGGAGGAGACGATCATTCTGACGGCGCAAATATTTTAGGGCACGTTTTAGGTGGAAACCAAGAAAGTATTCAAAATCAAGTGAGTGAAAATACAGGAGTTAGTTCTGATAAAATTGCTATGATTATGAAAATTGCAGCACCTATCCTAATGGGGTACCTTGCAAAACAAGCGCAAGGAAGCGGTTTAAATAACAGTGGTACTACTGCAAATGGTGGTGGTCTTACAGATATTCTTGGCGGATTATTAGGCGGCGGTCAAGCACAACAACAAGCACCCGCAACTTCTTCTATGGGAGGATCTATTTTAACCTCAATATTAGATCAGGACGGAGACGGACAACTTGGATTAGGAGATGCTGTTGCAGCAGCAACCAAAAAAGGTGGACTTGGTGGATTATTTGGTAGTCTTTTTGGAAAAAAATAATAATGCAAAATCCTGCTTCGGTGGGATTTTTTTATAAAATTAAATCATGAAACAGCTTTGTATTTTTGGATTAATTTTAATTTGTCTTGTTAGTTGCAAGACAAAAAACATAGCTAATACAAGTGTGCCAAATTCTATTAAAGGTGATACTGTAAGAATTGTTAATGAAGCGCTAGAATATGAAGTAACAATTATTGATGCTGGATTTACTTCTTGGCTTTATAGTCGTGCTTTACCTAGAAATTATTATTCTGAAAATTATCTAGAAAGCAAAAACAGAGTTTATGTTGCTGAATGGAACAATCGTGCTTCTCAACCTATGAGATACAATTCCAACTTATATGAAATGCAAATAAATTATGACAGCAATATTCATTATGGTTATGAAGTAAATTATCTAATTTATAATTATATGATTTATTTTCAAAATACTTATAAACAAAAGTTATTTGGTTTTGTTCCTCCTAGATAATCTTTTATATTTGTTTTAAATTAGAGACTATGAATAAATTAAAAGAACGTTGGGGAATATCTTCAAATTTTCAGTTAGTTGTTATATTTATAGTTTTTGCCATAAATGGTTCGCTTTCTGCTAGAATTTCTTCTTTTTGTATGTCTCTTCTTGGACTGAATAAAAACAATTTATCTCTACTTTTTTATTACTTAATACTTATTGTTCTTGTAATGCCTTTGTATCCTTTTTTGCTTCTTGTAGTCGGATTTATTTTTGGACAGTTTCAATTTTTCTTTAGATTTAGCAAAAAAATGCTTAAATCTATGGGATTAGGTTTTATTTTTAAATCATAAAAAAATCTCGAATTAATCGAGATTTTTTTATTTATGAACTAATATGAATTATTCATGCATAGTATGATAAACATTCATCACATCATCATCTTCTTCAATTTTTTCGATTAGTTTTTCTACATCAGCCATTTGAGCTTCATTAAGTTCCTTTGTTATTTGAGGAATACGTTCGAAACCAGAAGATAAAATTTCAATACCACGTGTTTCTAATTCTTTTTGAATGGTTCCAAAACTTCCAAAAGGTGCATAAATTAAAATTCCGTCTTCGTCTTCAAAAACTTCTTCTGCACCAAAATCTATTAATTCTAATTCTAATTCTTCAGGATCCATTCCGTTTGCAGGAATTCGGAAATTACAAGTGTGATCAAACATAAATTCGACTGAACCTTGAGTTCCCATTGTTCCGTTACATTTATTAAAATAACTTCTAATATTAGCAACAGTTCTGTTATTATTATCTGAAGCAGTTTCTATCAAAATGGCAATTCCATGTGGTGCATATCCTTCAAAAAGTATTTCTTTGTAGTTTGCTGTATCTTTGTCGGTTGCTTTCTTAATGGCACGTTCTACGTTTTCTTTAGGCATATTTACTGCCTTCGAGTTTTGTATTACGGCTCTTAATCTTGAATTTGCTTCCGGATTTGGCCCACCTTCTTTAACCGCCATTACAATATCTTTACCAATTCTGGTAAATGCTTTGGCCATTGCCGACCAACGCTTCATTTTTCTTCCTTTTCTAAATTCGAACGCTCTTCCCATTTCTAAGAATGTATTTATATTTTAATTAAATGCAAAAGTAATTTTTTCAATATCAATTACAAAATTCAAATTCAAAAATCAATTTGATTCTAATTGTCATTGATATTGAATTTTGTAATTGATTTATTTTTTATAAAATGGCAATTTTACCACTTTTGCCAGAACATCATTTTTTCTAATTCTGATAAAAATATCGCTATCAACTGCTGAAAATGAAGTGGGAACATAACCCAGTCCAATTCCAACATTCATACTTGGTGACATTGTACCTGAAGTTACAATTCCGATGACATTTCCAGTTGCATCAACGATTTCATAATCATGACGTGGCACAGCACGTTCTTGCATTTCAAATGCGACTAGTTTTCTAGAAACTCCTTCTTCTTTTTGCATTTTTAAGTTAGCGGAATTAGTAAATTCTTTATCAAATTTTGTAATCCAACCCAAACCAGCTTCAAGAGGTGAAGTGGTGTCATTTATATCGTTTCCGTACAAACAAAATCCCATTTCTAAACGCAAAGTATCACGAGCTGCTAATCCAATTGGTTTGATTCCGAAAGGTTTTCCTGCTTCGAAAATTTTGTTCCAAATCGCTTCTGCATCTTCATTTTTGAAATAAATTTCAAATCCTCCAGAACCAGTATAACCAGTTGCTGAAACGGTAACATCTTTTAGACCTGCAAATTCTCCAATTTGAAAAGAATAATAAGGCATATTTATTAAATCAATAGATGTTAATGATTGCATCGCTTCTGCCGCTTTTGGCCCTTGAATAGCTAGTAATGAATATCCATCAGAAAGATTTTGCATATCGACACCCAAATCATTGTGAGAAGATATCCAATTCCAATCTTTTTCAATATTCGAAGCATTTACGACCAACATATAATGATTATTCGCAATTTTATAAATGATTAAATCATCTACAATTCCGCCTTCATTATTTGGCAAACAAGAATATTGTGCTTTTCCGTCTACTAATTTTGAAGCATCATTTGAAGTTACTTTTTGTATTAACGCCAAAGCATTTTCTCCTTTTAAGAAAAATTCTCCCATGTGAGAAACGTCAAAAACACCTACACCATTACGAACAATCTCATGTTCTGCGTTTACTCCTTCATATTGAACAGGCATATTGTAACCTGCAAATGGAACCATCTTAGCTCCTAAGCCTTCGTGAATGTGTGTTAATGCTGTATTTTTCATTGTATATGTTAAATAAAATTTTAAGTCGCTAATTTATTGAAAAATCTTAAAAATAACCTCATAAATAGGACTTTTATTATTGATTATCTATTTTTTGTTAATATTATAAAGAACTCTTGCATTTTAACAAATGTTTGCGGAATTTTGAGGTCTTAAAAATCTAAAATGAACAATACTCATTATATCACTTCCGATGTTATTTCTATCGAAGAAATAAGCCAAATTATTTATGAAGTAAAACAAATTGCACTTTCTGAAGAAGCGTCTTTAAACATCGAAAAATGTCGTGCTTATCTAGATGCAAAAATGCAAAATAACGACAAACCAATTTATGGTATAAATACAGGTTTTGGCTCACTTTGTAATGTTATTATTTCCGATGAAAATCTATCTAAATTGCAAGAAAATTTAGTAAAATCTCATGCTTGCGGAACTGGAGACGAAGTGCCACAAGAAATTGTAAAACTAATGTTGTTACTTAAAATTCAATCTTTGAGTTACGGACATTCTGGAGTGCAATTGCAAACAGTTCATAGATTAATAGATTTTTATAATAATGACATTCTTCCTATAATATATACACAAGGTTCACTTGGTGCATCGGGCGATTTAGCACCTTTAGCTCATTTATCTTTACCATTATTAGGCGAAGGTGAAGTATATTATGATGGTTTTAGACAACCAGCTCATAAAGTTTTAGAGAAAATGGGATGGAAACCTATTGTTTTACAATCTAAAGAAGGATTGGCATTACTAAACGGAACTCAATTTATGAGTGCTTACGGCGTTTATTCGTTAATAAAAATTTCTAAATTATCTTATTTAGCCGATGTGATTGCAGCCATTTCCTTAGAAGGTTTTGATGGAAGAATAGAACCTTTTAATGAGTTAATACACATGGTTCGTCCACACAAAGGACAAATAAATACAGCGCGTCGTTTTAATGATTTGTTGGAAGGAAGTCAAATTATTGCCCAAGAGAAAAAGCATGTTCAAGATCCGTATTCTTTTAGATGTATTCCTCAGGTTCATGGCGCAAGTAAAGATGTGTTTGATTATGCCAGAAAAACATTTAAAACCGAAATTAATTCGGTTACAGATAACCCAAATATTTTTATAGAAAGTGATATTATTATTTCTGGTGGAAATTTTCACGGACAACCTTTGGCTTTAGCCTTAGATTTTCTAGGAATTGCTGTGGCAGAATTAGGAAGTATTTCCGAAAGAAGAACTTACCAATTAATATCTGGTTTACGAGATTTGCCTCCATTTTTAGTAAGTAATCCGGGATTAAATTCAGGATTTATGATTCCGCAATATACAGCGGCAAGTATCGCTAGTCAGAACAAACAATTGGCAACACCAGCCAGTATTGACAGTATTGTTTCTAGCAACGGACAAGAAGATCATGTAAGTATGGGAGCAAATGCAGCTACTAAAACGCTAAAAATTGTCGAAAATTTAGAACGTATCTTAGCTATCGAATTAATGAATGCTTCTCAAGCAATTGAATTTAGAAGACCATTACAATCGAGCGATTTTATAGAAATGTTCCTTAAATCTTTTAGAGAAGAAGTCCCGTTAGTTACCGAAGATAGAATCTTACATTATGATATTGAAAAATCTATTTTGTTTCTGAATAGTTTTCAAATTGATGATGTGGAATAATGTTAGATAACCCGAAAATTGTTACTCTTTTCGAAAAAAAATTGATTGGAAACAAATTGGAAATGTCTTTTGCAAACGATAAAACTTTTCAGCTTTGGAGTAGTTTTATGACAAGGCATAGAGAAATTAAAAATCGAATAGGAACTCATAAGTTTTCATTGCAAAATTATGGAGAAAACTTTCAATCTGATCCTACAATTACTTTTGTGAAATGGGCACTTATTGAAGTTTTAAACTATAATTATGTTCCTGAAGGAATGGAAACTTATACTATTAATGAAGGCTTATTTGCTGTTTTTACTTATAATGATCCTTCAAAAAATGCAGTACAAGTTTTTCAATATATTTATAATGTTTGGTTACCAAATTCTAGTTATGAATTAGATAACAGAGAGCATTTTGAAATTTTAGGAGAAAATTATAATCCTCAAGGTAATGGCAAAGAAGAAATTTATATTCCTATAAAACTAAAATAAATTAATTTTAGTTTTATAGGAATATCTACTATTTTAAGATAATTATCTATTGTATAATTAATTTTTTAATTACCGATTTGTTATCTTCTACAACTTTTACCATATAAATTCCTGAAGCCAAATTTAAATTTAGTTGCTCATTATTTTTGTAATTCCCTACATAAACACTTAAACCTGTCATTGAAGAAATTTCAACTTTAGCTTCATTTGTTAATCCAGAAATCGTAATAAAATCTTTTGTAGGGTTTGGATACATTGTGATTTTTAACTCATTAAAATCTGGTGTAGATAAAGCAGATGACCACGTTTCTCCAGCGTGAATTCCCCAAATATAATCTGCTAAATTAGGATAATCAATAAAAGGGTTACGATTAAGTTGCCAAGTATAAATATAATTATTCCTATTCATTTCAAAATCATCTGAAGTGTCAGTCATATTCCATTGCAATAAGGTAGTTAAATCCCCTATTTGCCCTAAAATTGTATCTGCAGGATCTCCGTTAATAACATTTAAACCATTATAACGAACTGCCGTATAAAATAATGATCTTGCCACGTCACCTCTCCATGTACCCGAATTTCCTATTGGTCCATTATAATCTACCCCGTAATTTCTATTATTTCTTGAAGAATTTTCCTGACCATCTACTGCTCTAATATGGTGTGCATCTGCATGTCCTGTAGTAATATTATCAGGCCCTGGAGTACCATAAGTATTCCAAGTATTTATTCCTTGTGGTGTACTTGTAGTAGCATCTGCAAAACCTCCTCTAGATTGGCAATATATATGCTCTCGATTCCATTTTCCTACAATACTATTCCCTGTTTGGTAATCTATTTTAGATCGAGGTATTTCACTATAAATTAACCACACTTGATTGCTGTTTTCTGGGTTTTGGTCTGCAACTTTAAGAATATCATAAATATCTCCGTAGACGTGTGCATGAATCACTGATGGATTTGCGATTATATCTTGTAATCCTTGTTTTAAAGCGGAGCCAGACAACCCTTCAATTGACGAATAATATCCTGCTGGAGCTGTACTTGTAACCAATCCGTGTGTAGGATTTGTTGGAGATCCAAAAGGCAAAATCACAAAATTAATATCATTTACCCTAATAATCATATTATTGTTATACAAACTATATCCAGAAGTTACAGCGCCTACAACAATTTTTATTTCTTCATCACCTTCATTAGTTCCATCATCTAAAACTTGTATTGTAGTACTTCCAACTGTTGTTCCAACAGGTATCGTTACCGATGTTGTTCCAGAATAATCAGCAGTTGTAAAAGCGCCATTATTTAAAGAAAAATTGATTACCAAATCACTTCCCATAACTACGCTTGTTGATGTAAAAGTAACTGTAAATGATTGCCCTTCTGTTAATGTAGAAGCACTAGTTGTTAATCTCAAATAAGTTAACACAATTCCAGAACCATCATTATTCATTCCTGGAGTTGGTGCTTTTACCTCATAAGTACCATCAATTTTTCTTTGAATAGATTGTGAAGCAGCCGCAGAATTTAGATTTTCATTAACACAGGTAACTAATCCTAAAATCCCCATCAATGCGGTTGGTTTTGCTGTTCCATTATTAGAATACGCTAATGCATCTATCAATCCATTTGCATGAGCTGTTGTGTTTAGTGGAAAATCGGTAGCATCTCCTAAATAAAGACCTACAACATCTGGTCCGTTTTGAATTGTTGTAATTGGAATAAGAAATGCTGGAGTTGGGGAAACTTGAGGATTTCCAAAATGAATAATCCCATTTACATCTGTCGAATATCCGTCTAAATCGAGAGAATAGTAACTAACAATTCCCGAATATGGGCTTGTACCTCCTGCATTATAAAAAACCAGAACATAACCATCTAATGGCATATTTGGCGTAGCAGATTTTAGTTCTATAAATTCTAAAACATCTGTACTATTAGTATCTGGATCTAGCTCATTAATCACAACTTGAGAAAATGCAGCATTACAAAATAGCAGCAATAAAAGTATTTTTTTTATCATTTTGAATAGAATTTGGGATTGCAATATATCAAAATTTAAGTAGTTTAAAACATTTAAAATAAAATGTTTTAAACACGCAACCAATACAAGTTTAATATATCTATTATTGTATAAGTATTTATAATAGATAAAGTTAGCTGTTATTTTTTGATTTTATTTAAAAAATTGAATTTTAATTTTCTAAAAAAATATTAATTATGTTAAATTGCATTCAAATTATATAAAATTGACTCAAAACTTAAATTTTTCTTTTAAAACTCTTTTATTATTTGTTTGTTTATTTACAACAACTAACTATTATGGTCAACAACAAACTAAAATAAATATTGTTTTAGACGATATTTCACATATTTTGAATATTAAACAGACAATACAAATTACAAATAACTCAAATAAAGCTATTTCAAAATTAGTTCTAAACGATTGGAATAATGCTTACTCAAGTAAATATTCGCCACTTGGAAAACGTTTTTCTGACCAATACACGAGAGCTTTTCATTTAGCAGCAAATAGCGATAGAGGAAATACGATAATTACTAAAATGTTTGTAAATGATTCTCTTGCAACATGGAACCGAATAAATAATCAAATAGATATTATTGAAATTGAATTAAAGCAAAATCTTCAACCTAAAGGATCATTAACTATTGAAACTGAATATTCTTTAAAAATTCCTAACTCAAAATTTACTCGTTTTGGATATGAAAATGGCAAATATTATTTAAAAAATTGCTTTTTATCACTCGCTCGATTATCTAATGATGGTGAATTTGTATTTTACAGTAACGAAAATATTGAAGATATTGCAAATGCAACTTACGAAAACATAGATATTAGTTTTACTATTCCTAAAGATCAGGAACTCACTACCGATTGTAATTTAATAAATCAAACTGAATCAGAAGATACCAAAACAATCGAATATAATGCAAAAAACAGATCTGAAATTCAACTAGCAATTGAGAAAAATAACAGCTACGAAAGTTTTAAAAATGACCAAATCGAAGTTGAAACAAATTTATCTGACTCTAGATTAAATGGTATTCAAAAAGCAATTGTGATTGATAAAATTGTAAATTATGTTTCCGAAAATTTAGGCAAACTTCCTCAAAAAAAAATCATGGTTTCTCAAGTTGACTATGAGAGAAATCCTTTTTATGGGTTAAATCAATTGCCTGCTTTTATTAGCCCTTTTCCAAATGATTTTTTGTATGAAATAAAATTTTTGAAAGCCTATCTATACAATTACTTGAAATCATCATTAAAAATAGACCAACGGAAAGACAGCTATATATTTGATGCAATTCAGGTATATATTATGATGAAATATATTGATGAAAATTATCCTGAATTAAAAATGTTGGGAAATCTTTCTAAATATAAAATTCTAAAAGGTTATAATTTAGTAAACGCCAATTTTAATGAGCAATATAAGTACTTGTACTTGCTTATGGCTAGAGATAATTTAGATCAACCTATTGGAGAATCTAAAGAAAGTTTTATTAAATTTAATGAGCAAATTGCAGGAAAATATAAAGCTGGATTAAGTTTTAAATATTTGAACTCGGTCTTAAAAGATAGTACTGTCGAAAATAGTTTTAAAGAATTTTTACTGTTAAATCAAGAAAAACAAACCAATTCCTCTGATTTTGAATCTATTTTGAAGAAAAAATCTAATCAAAATATCGATTGGTTTTTTTCTGATTTAATTAATTCAAGAAAAATTATAGATTATAAATTTGGTAAACTAAACAAAACTAAAGATAGCATTTCTGTAACCATAAAAAATAATTCTAATACAACTGTTCCGATAACTATAACTGGATTAAAAAACAAAGAAATTGTTTTCACACAATGGTTGTACAATATAAAAAATGATACAACATTTGCACTTAGTAGAAATATTGCAGACAAATTAGTCTTAAATTATGACAATAATATTCCTGAGTTTAATTCTAGAAATAACTACAAATCTCTAAAAGGTTTTTTATATCCAAACAGACCTTTGCGATTTAATTTTTTTAAAGATTTAGAAAATCCTACTTATAATCAAATTTTTTACGTCCCAGAAATCACTTATAATTTATATGACGGAATAATAACCTCATTAAGTTTACACAACAAATCATTTATAAACAGGATTTTTATATATGATATAAATCCTAGTTTTTCTACAAGAACAAAATCATTTACTGGATCTGGTGTTGTTTCATTCAAACAACAATTTAGAGATCAAAAATTATATGAAATTAGATACGGACTAAGTGGATCTTATTTTCATTATATACAAAATGCAGCTTATCTAAAAATAAATCCTGTATTACAATTTAAATTTAGAGATTTAGATTTGAGAAGTAATAAAAGACAATATCTTACCTTTAGAAATGTTTTTGTAAACAAAGATGAAGCTCCTATTAGCAGTACTACAAGTACAATAACAAAAAATTCGCCTCTAAGTTATTCTGTTTTCGACACAAGATATTCTATAAGTAATTCAGAAATTTCGAAAGGTTTTGGTTTTGGAACCGATTTACAATTTGCAAAAGATTTTGGTAAAATTTCAACCGAAGTCGCTTATAGAAAATTATTCGAAAATAATTATCAATTTGGTTTAAGATTATATGCTGGTACATTTTTATATAAAAATACTACTACTGAGTTTTATAATTTTGGATTAGACAGACCCAAAGATTATTTATTCGATTACAATTATTATGGTCGTTCTGAAAGTACAGGATTATTTAGCCAAGAAATAATAATTGCCGAAGGAGGTTTTAAATCTAAATTTTTAAATCCTTATGCCAATAAATGGATGACAACCGTAAATGCATCATCATCAATATGGCATTGGATAGAAATGTACGGAGATATTGGATTGTATCAAAATAAGGGTCAAAAAACCCAATTTGTATATGATAGTGGTTTGCATCTTGATTTAGTTTCTGGTTATTTCGAACTATTTTTACCTGTATATTCTAGTAATGGATTTGAAATGGGACAAAAAAATTATCAAGAAAAAATTCGCTTTATCGCTACATTTAATCCTAAAACACTTATTGGGCTTTTTACACGAAAATGGTTTTAATATTTCATTATTTTGATTTTATTTTTAAACAAAAAACATTAAAAGCTAATATTAAAAACACATAATATAATTTTATTGTTATAATCAATAAAAAAATTATCAATACTTCAATAATATTTTCCACTACATTTATACAACATAACTAGTTTTTACTTAAATTTGTCATTATTACATTTCGAATTTATGATACAAGTAGAAGAAAAACAGCCGTTAACTTTTGAAGATTTCAAAACCGAAGTTATACACGATTATACAATAGCCACGACAAGTCGCGAATGCAGTTTACTAGGAAGACGTGAAGTTTTGACTGGCAAAGCTAAGTTCGGAATCTTTGGTGATGGTAAAGAAATCCCACAATTAGCTATGGCAAAAGCCTTCAAAAATGGTGATTTTCGTTCGGGATATTATCGTGATCAAACCTTTATGATGGCAATTGGTCAAATGACAACGCAGCAGTTTTTTGCAGGTTTATATGGTCATACCGATTTGGCTCATGATCCTATGAGTGCTGGTCGCCAAATGGGCGGTCATTTCGCTACACATTCGCTAGACGAAAACGGAAACTGGAAAAACCTAACCCAACAAAAAAATTCAAGTGCAGACATCTCTCCTACTGCTGGGCAAATGCCTCGTTTATTAGGATTGGCTCAAGCATCAAAAATATATAGAAATGTAGCTGGAATAGAACAAGTAAATTTTTCTGAAAAAGGAAATGAAGTCGCTTGGGGAACTATAGGAAATGCCTCAACTTCTGAAGGTTTATTTTTCGAAACCATCAATGCTGCTGGTGTTTTACAAGTGCCAATGGTAATGAGTGTTTGGGATGACGAATACGGAATTTCGGTTCATGCACGTTATCAGACAACCAAAGAAAACATATCGGAGATCCTTAAAGGTTTCCAACGTGATGAAGAGAATAAAGGTTACGAAATCATGACCGTAAAGGGTTGGGATTATCCAACATTAGTCGAAACATATCAAAAAGCTTCCACAATTGCTCGTGAACAACACGTTCCTGTATTAATTCATGTTCGTGAACTAACACAACCTCAAGGACATTCAACTTCTGGATCACACGAACGATACAAAAATGCCGAAAGACTAGAATGGGAAGGCGATTTCGATTGCTTACGCCAAATGAAACTGTGGATGATTGAAAATAATATTGCAACATCTGAAGAAATTGAAGCCATTGACAATCAAGCTAGAAAAGAAGTTTTAGAAGCTAAAAAAGCAGCTTGGACAGCTTTTGTAACACCTATTAAAGAAGAAAGAGATGAATTAGTTTCATTACTAAATACCATTGCAAATGCTAGTGAAAACAAAGTTTTTATAGAAAAATATGCGAATGATTTGGCTTCAATAAAAGAGCCGATAAGAAAAGATAGTATTACAACAGCTCGTAAAATTTTACGATTAATCGTCAAAGAAAACGGAAAAGACCAACTAGCGACTTGGATTACTAATTATACTAATAAAATACAACCAAAATTCAGCTCTCACCTATTCTCGCAATCAGATAAAAATATATTTTCTGTAAGTGAAGTTTTACCAACTTATGATAATACTGCCGAAGAAGTAGATGCTCGTTTGGTTTTGCGTGATAATTTTGATGCCATTTTTACAAAATATCCTGAAAGTTTAATTTTTGGAGAAGATGCAGGAAATATTGGCGATGTAAACCAAGGTTTAGAAGGAATGCAAGAAAAATACGGAGAACTTCGTGTTGCCGATGTTGGTATTCGTGAAGCTACCATTTTAGGTCAAGGAATTGGAATGGCAATGCGTGGCTTGAAGCCTATTGCCGAAATTCAGTATTTAGATTATTTGCTTTACGCTATTCAAATCATGAGTGACGATTTAGCAACTTTACAGTATAGAACTGCTGGTCGCCAAAAAGCGCCTCTTATTATTCGTACTCGTGGTCACCGTTTAGAAGGAATCTGGCATTCAGGTTCGCCAATGGGAATGATTATAAATGCTATTCGTGGTATTCATGTTTTGGTTCCAAGAAACATGACTAAAGCAGCTGGTTTTTACAACACTTTGT
The DNA here is from genome assembly GCF_039932285.1 of Flavobacterium sp. GTDB lineage: Bacteria > Bacteroidota > Bacteroidia > Flavobacteriales > Flavobacteriaceae > Flavobacterium. Next base: position 236 of record NZ_JBDTQE010000045.1, on the reverse strand, counting down.
TAGAGACTGATGAACCTGCTCTTGTGGTTGAATGTTTGAATGGTTACCGATTAAAAGAAAAAATGCCAACCAATTTAGGGGAATTCAAAACACCAATTGGAGTAATTGAAATCCTTAAAGAAGGAAAAGATATCACTTTAGTTTCTTACGGTTCTACGTTGCGTTTGGTAGAACAAGCGGCTAAAGAATTATTAGAAGTAGGCATCGATGCTGAAATCATTGATATTCAATCGTTA
>NZ_JBDTQE010000044.1:0-22654 GCF_039932285.1 Flavobacterium sp. | reverse complement strand
CCCCAAGCCGCTAGAGAAATGTCTTTTACTTTGAAAGCCACATAAGGCATAGTCGCTGTACTCATATTTATAGTATATTTGTATTATAAAATTTTTGCAAATTTACGGAATAAGTTTATAAAAAAACTAATTTCAGGGATATTTATATATTGTTTAACGGTCTAATTTATAGACCACTAATTACTGTTTTTTTCAGGAGCTATTCCCGCTATCCGTTGCAATCTTTTCTTTTTTAAAGAAAAAAAGAAAAGGATTTTCACTGCTATCGGGGCTAAAAATCAATTTCATAACATGCCTTTACATAAAATAATAACACACGATTCGGCAACCAAAATTTATATTTGGAAAATCGAAGAATCCTTCGAAGATTTATTTGATGAAGTTGTTCTTAACGACATAAACCTCATCAGGTTAAACACGATGAAATCTGAAATGCACCAGCGAGGATTTTTAAGCGTTAGAAAACTATTACAAGAAGCGGGTTATTCTGATTTTGACCTACATTATGGTCAAGACGGAAAACCGCATCTGAAACATTCCTTTGAAAAAAATAAAGACGAAAAATTTATTTCTATATCACATTCTTTCGAATTTTCAACAATTATAATAAGCGACAAACCCGTAGGAATCGATATCGAATTGGCTAAAGAAAAAGTCTTAAAAATCGCATCTCGCTTTATGGATATCTCACATCTGGAAGGTTTATCAGAAGAAGAGCAAATTAGAAAAGCAACCGTTGTTTGGGGGATTAAAGAGTCTGTTTTTAAAATTAAAAACGAAAAAGGCATTAGTTTTCCGGATCATATTTTCGAAAACGCTTTTTTATTATCTGACAAAAGAGCAACTGCTCAATTATCTTTTAACAATCTCATTGAATCTTTTGACATCTTTTTTGAAGAAATAGATTCGAATAATGACCAAAATTATATTTTGGTTTATGCATTCGAAAATTAGAAGTAAATAAAATGAGTACTATTTACAACCAAATTTTACAAGCCAAAGCAAAAAACGAGAAATTACTTGCTATTCTTCTGGATCCTGATAAAATTGATTTAGACAATATTCAAAAATTAATCGAGAAAATAAACCAATCGCCAGCGACACATGTTTTTGTTGGTGGAAGTCTTGTAGAAAATAACATTCTTGATGAATTGGTTTTAGAAATTAAGAAAAACTGCGAATTACCCATTTTACTTTTCCCAGGAAATCCCTCGCAAATATCAGACAAAGCTGATGCAATTTTGTTTCTGTCTTTAATCTCAGGGAGGAACTCAGATTATCTCATAGAACATCAGGTAAACGCAGTTCCGATTTTAAATAGAACCAATCTCGAAGTTATTTCAACAGGATATATACTCATAGAAAGCGGTGAGAAAACAGCTGTAGAACGTGTAAGCAAAACAAAACCCTTGCCAAGAAATAATCAAGAATATATTCTTCAGACAGCACAAGCTGGCGAAATGTTAGGAAAAAAACTTATTTATTTAGAAGCGGGAAGTGGTGCTAAATTTTCTGTTTCTAAAGAAATCATTACATTAGTTTCTCAAAACATCAAGATTCCATTAATTGTTGGTGGCGGAATCAGATCTTTATTGGAAATCGAAAATGCACACAATCATGGTGCCGATTTAGTAGTTATAGGAACTGCTTTTGAAAACAATTTGAATTTTTTTAATCAAAAAGGATAACCTTACAGATGCTAGAATATTTATTTTCACAATATAAAGATTACCCAACCTACGAAATTGCACTTGAATTAATTGCTATATTTTTTGGATTATGGAGTGTTTGGTGTGCTAAAAAAGACAATATATGGGTTTTCCCTACCGGATTAGTTAGCACATTTATATATGCTTATTTACTCTGGAAATGGAATTTATTAGGAGACTCGATGATAAATGGTTATTATTTTGTCATGAGTATTTACGGCTGGTATCATTGGACTCGAAAAAAAGGAGAAGTCGAGGAATTTCCAATTTCAACAATAACGAATAAAGAGAAAATAATAGGACTTATTATTTTTGTATTAACACTCATTTTTGTTATCATTGTGTATCTTTATTTTGGCAAATTTAGTAATTGGTATTCTTATGTAGACACTTTTTTAACAGCAATATTCTTTGTTGGAATGTGGCTCATGGCTAAAAGAAAAATTGAGAATTGGATTTTCTGGATTGTGGGTGATCTAATCTCAATTCCTTTGTATTTTGCAAAAGGATATACATTTACAAGTTTACAGTTTCTAGTATTTACAATTGTTGCCGTTTATGGCTATTTAGAATGGAAGAGAGTATTACAACAAAAAATAGGTTAATAGAAACTTATGGTTTCACCACCTCCGATTTTCAGCAAATTGAGGAAAAAGGGATTTTATTAGACAACATTTCAAAGCAGCTTTTTATTTTTAGAAATAGAATTCCAAAAATTATTTTACAAAATCCTGCCACTTTGCAAAACGGAATTTGGGATTTATCCGAAGCCGAATTTAAAGAAAAGGTTGTCTTTTTTGATGAAATAAAATCCGTTTTAAAACTAGAAAAATTCGTTCCAGCTTCTGGAGCAGCAAGCAGAATGTTTCAATTTTTGAGTGAATTTCTGAATAATTTTGATGTTGAAACCGATACTATAAACGGATATATAAATAAAAATCAAGCCACGAGTCTTACTGTTTTTTTAACAGGAATGGAAAAATTTCCTTTTTTTGAAGCTATAAATAAAAAACTCGAGGTAGCTTTTCCAGACTTTTATAGCTGGAAAACAGATAAGAAAAATTATTACTTTATAAAATATTTAATTGGTTCAGAAAACTCCGATTTTGCTAACAAACCAAAAGGGATTTTGCCTTTTCATCAATATAAAAATCATATTGCTACACCTATTGAAGAACACCTAAACGAAAGTGCTTTTTATGCATCATCAAACGGAATTTCTAATTTACATTTTACCGTTTCAGAAGAACATCAAAAACAATTTGAGGCTATTTTATCTACAGTAAAAAGCAAAATAGAATCCGACAATAACACTAAAATAAACATTAGTTTTTCTTATCAAAACCAAAAAACAGATACACTTGCTGTCGATTTGCAGAACAATCCTTTTCGTGACAACAACGAAAGACTAATCTTCAGACCTGGTGGACATGGCGCTTTAATTGAAAATTTAAATAATATCGATGCAGATATTATTTTTATCAAAAACATAGACAATGTGATTCAAAATCATATTGAAACCATAGCACTTTATAAAAAAGCATTAGCAGGAATTTTGATACAATTGCAAAATCAGATTTTCACTTATTTAAAAGAAATACAAAGCAATTTAATCACCGAAAAAGAAATTGAAACAATTGTTTCTTTTGCAAAAAACAAACTTAACATTGTAATTTCAAATGATTTTGAAAAAACTACTTTTCATGATAAAATTGCCTATATAAAAGAGATTCTCAACAAGCCAATTCGTGTTTGCGGTATGGTAAAAAACGAAAATGAACCTGGTGGTGGACCGTTTTGGATTCGTAACACAAATGGAAGTATCTCGTTGCAAATTGTAGAAAGTTCTCAGATAGACTTAAAGGACGAAAAACAACTACAACTATTTCAATCTGCAACTCATTTTAATCCAGTTGATATTGTTTGTGGAATTAAAAATTATAATGGTGAAAAATTTAACCTTCATGAATTTATAGATGAAAATAGCGGTTTTATAGTCGAAAAAAATAAAAACGGAACGAATTATAAAGCTTATGAATTACCAGGTTTGTGGAATGGTGGAATGGCAAATTGGCTCACGGTTTTTGTAGAAGTGCCGCTTATCACTTTCAATCCTGTAAAAACAGTAAACGATTTGCTAAAACCAACGCACCAACCACAATAATGGAAATAGAAAAAGTAATAACGGAGTTAACTTATAAAGCTGTAAGAAGTTCAGGAGCTGGTGGTCAAAATGTAAACAAAGTATCTAGCAAAGTAGTTTTGAGTTTCGATTTACAGAATTCTAAAGCACTTTCGGAAGAAGAAAAAGAATTAATTTCAGTAAAACTATCCTCAAGATTAACTTCAGAAAATATACTAATTTTAAATTGTGACGAAGACCGAAGCCAACTAAAAAACAAAGCTATCGTTACGAAAAGGTTTCTAGAATTAATTAAAAATGCTTTAATTATTCCTAAAATAAGAAAAGCGACTAAAGTCCCAAAATCTGTAATTAGAAAAAGGATAAAAGACAAGAAAAATATTTCTGAAGTTAAAAATAACAGGAAGAAACCTGATTTTGATTAAATTTATTTCTTAAACGCATTTAAAGCATTTCTTGTAAACTCTGACAAGACTAATTTCCCTGAAATGGCAGCCCTATCGTACAATAAAACATCCCAATGAGAGGTGTTTTCCCAGAAAACCCCCTTCATTTCTTGCAAAGCTTCTGGATTATAAGAAGCTAATTTAGACGTAAATACTGTTAATGCAGCACCTAAATCTTCTGTCGACGAAAAAATTTCAGAATACAATCCGTTTTCAAAAGCCCATTTAGCACTTTTCCAATCATGAGCCGCTAATGCAAGTTGCGACATCGCCGTTTTTCCTATTTTTCTAGAAACTGCGGGTTCAATTACAAATGGCCCTATTCCTATTGCAAGTTCGGATAATTTTACCGAAGCGTTATCGGTTGCAAATACATAATCGCAAGCAGAAGCAAGACCAACTCCACCACCAACTGCTTTGCCTTGCACACGACCCACAATAATTTTTTTGCAAGTTCTCATCGCATTTATCACATTAGCAAAACCACTAAAAAAAAGTTTTCCTTCATCAAAATTATTTATAGAAAGTAATTCGTCAAATGAAGCTCCAGCACAAAAAGTACCATTGCCTTCACTTTTTAGAATTATTACCGAAACGGATTCATTTTCACTCAATAAATTTAGCTCGCTTGTCAAATCCTTCAATAAGTTACTTGGAAAAGAATTGCTGGCAGGATGGCTAAATGTAATTGTTGCAATTTTATTATCAATAGTAGTTGCAATAAATCCGTTTGAGCTTAATGTGTTCATTTTATTTTTTTAGAACTGTAAATATAAAAATTAAACCTAAAAAAAAACATCCGCCGAAGCAGATGTTATATTTTTATTTTCCTTTGTTTGCTTCAGCAACATATTTCTCTAAAGCCATTGTCATAGAAGGTGTTTCTGGTGTTGGTGCCAGAATATCTATTCTTAAACCATGCTCTAAAGCTTCTTTTTGAGTTGTACTTCCAAAAACTGCTATCCGAGTATTATTTTGTTCAAAATCTGGAAAGTTTTTAAACAATGATTTTATTCCTGTTGGACTAAAAAATGCCAAGACATCGTAGTAAACATCTTTTAAGTCTGATAAATCACTCATTACTGTTTTATAGAATGTTCCAACAGTCCAGTCTACCTTCAAATTATTTAAAGTTTGAGGTATATCTGCATTTAGTTGGTCTGACGATGGTAAAAGATATTTTTCTTCTTTATACTTTTTAAATAAAGTAGACATATCTACAAAGTCTTTTTGGCCCACATATATTTTACGTTTTCTGTACACCACATACTTTTGAAGATAAAATGCCACTGCTTCCGATTGGCAAAAATATTTCAAATCTTCGGGTACTTTATAACGCATTTCTTCTGCCACTCTAAAAAAGTGATCTACAGAGCTTTTACTGGTTAAAATAATAGCAGTAAAATTGTTCAAATCTATTTTTTGTGAGCGAATATCTTTTGCTAAGACACCTTCCACATGAATAAATGGTCTGAAATCAACTTTAACCTTGTGCTTATTTTGTAACTCAAAATAAGGAGAGTTTTCAACCTTTGGTTCGGGTTGCGAAACTAAAATTGTTTTCACTTTCATATTAAACATTTTCTAAATGCACTAGCTTTTTGTAATAATATAATACATAAAGTAATAGGGCGCAATTTCGAGTGCGCAAATATATAAAATAAAATAAAACAACTTACTTAATAATAACTTTTGATAATTCTTTAATGAAAGTAAATAAGTTACCGCATTAATTATCAATAACATAATCATAACGCCAATTATAGTGTAAGTATTCATAATATTTGTGTAATACATGATTATATTAACGGGCAATAACAACAAACCTATATAAGTTCTATAGCTTACTTTAAATAAATTGAACTGTTCTATAAAATTTTCGATGTTAAATGAGGTGGCAATAATTTTCTCGATCAAGAATTTTGATAAGATAAAAAAACTTAAAAAAGTAAATATTTGTATAAATGTGACCCAGTTTGTTTTAGTCGTATATCCATAATAACTTAAAACCAATTGTAAGAAAAAGGATAATGAAATAAGCTGAACAACAAATAGAAGTATTGTAAACCAACTCATTAAATTGCTACTGTCTTTATATATTTTTAAGTATTTATCATTAATTAATAAATTTATAAAATCTCTAAAACGATTTTCGAAAGCAGTTTTAGTAACAACAACTAATGCAAAAGCAATAACAAATAAGATGGTTACCCAATCTTTGTTTTCAACAATTCGAGGAATAAGTTCAGTTTTACTCATAATGCAAAATTACAAATTTTTTAAACTATTATTTAATTATAAATAATTTAAGAAACTCATTTGCTAAAAAGCTTATTTTTGCATCAGAATTTTACATTATGAAAGACGGAATTGTAATAATACCAACGTATAACGAAATAGAAAATATCGAAATTATCATTCGAACAGTCTTCTCGTTACCAAAAAAATTTCACGTTTTAATTGTTGATGACAATTCGCCTGACGGAACTTCTAACAAAGTAATCGAGTTACAACAAGAATTTAGTGACGGATTATTTCTTGAAACAAGAAAAGAAAAATCAGGATTAGGAACAGCTTATGTGCATGGTTTTAAATGGGCATTACAACATGATTACGAATATATTTTCGAAATGGATGCCGATTTTTCTCATAATCCTGCCGATTTAGAAAAACTATATAACGCTTGTAATACTGAGAAAGCTGGAATGGCAATAGGTTCTCGTTATGTAACGGGCGTAAATGTTGTAAACTGGCCACTAAACCGAGTGCTTATGTCTTATTTTGCTTCGGTATATGTGCGATTTATAACTGGAATGAAAATTCACGATGCGACTGCTGGTTTTATTTGTTACCGAAGAGAAGTTTTAGAAACTATTGATTTAGATAAAATAAAATTTACAGGTTATGCGTTTCAAATAGAAATGAAGTATCGTACCTTTATAAACCACTTCAAAATTACAGAAGTTCCTATTATATTTACCGACAGAACTAAAGGTGAATCTAAAATGAGTAATGCTATCATAAAGGAAGCTATATTTGGTGTAATTATGCTTCGAGTGAGAAAAATATTCAATCGATTGTAAGTTTGACTTTATCGAAATCTTAAATAACAAAAAAATGAAACAAGTTTTAATAAAGAATGCAAAAATTGTCAACGAAGGAATCATATTTGAAGGCGATGTTCTTATTGAAAATGAATTTATTATAGAAATTGGAGAAAACATAAGCCCAAAATCGTCTGATTGTAAAATTATTGATGCCGAAGGGAATTATTTAATTCCTGGAATGATAGACGACCAAGTGCATTTTCGTGAACCAGGACTTACTCATAAAGGCGATATTGCTTCAGAATCTCGTGCAGCCATTGCAGGCGGAATTACTTCCTATATCGAGCAACCCAACACCGTTCCCAATGCGGTAACACAGGAATTATTAGAGCAAAAATACCAAATCGCAGCCCAATCATCGTATGCAAATTACTCATTTATGATGGGTGCCACAAACGATAATTTAGAAGAAGTTCTAAAAACCAATCCCAAAAATGTAGCAGGAATTAAAATTTTCTTAGGCTCATCAACAGGAAATATGTTAGTAGATAATGAAGCTGTTTTAGAAAAAATATTTTCGAGTACAAAAATGCTTATTGCGGTACATTGTGAAGACGAAACTACTATAAAAAATAATTTAGAAAAATACAAAGCAGAATACGGCGACGATATCCCAATGGAATTTCACCATCTTATTCGCAGCGAAGAAGCTTGTTATATATCGTCATCAAAAGCAGTGGCGTTGGCACAAAAAACAGGAGCAAGACTACACATATTTCATGTTTCGACAGCAAAAGAAACTACACTTTTCTCTCACATTCCAGTAGAAGACAAGCAAATTACTGCCGAAGTTTGTATTCATCACTTGTGGTTTACTAACGATGATTATGCAAAAAAAGGGACGCTTATAAAATGGAATCCATCGGTAAAAACCCAAGCTGACAAAGACGAATTATGGAAAGCACTACTGGATGGCAGAATAGATGTTATTGCAACCGATCATGCACCACACACAATAGAAGAAAAACACAATCCTTATACTACAGCACCATCTGGCGGACCTTTAGTACAACATGCCTTAGTGGCTATGTTTGAAGCTTTTCATCAGGGAAAAATCTCGATTCAAAAAATAGTAGAAAAAACGGCGCATAATCCCGCTAAAATTTTCAAAATAGACCTTCGTGGTTTTATAAAAGTAGGTTACTATGCCGATTTAGCTATTGTAAACATAGGAATGCCGTGGCGAGTAAACAAAGACAATATTTTATACAAATGTGGTTGGTCACCATTTGAAGATTTCACTTTTAAATCTAGAATTACACACACTTTTGTAAACGGAGAATTAGTTTTTCATAACTTTAAAACCAAAGAAATTCATTGCGGCAAGCGATTAGAATTTAACAGATAATCCGATGAAGAAAATTATTTTATTACTATCAATATTAATTTTTATTAGTGCTTGTTCTAATAAAAATGAAATTCAGAAACCTGCAAAACCAATAGACAAAGCGGTAATGGAAAATATCTTGTACGATTTAGCTTTATTACAAGCACTAAAGAGTTATAGTCCTGAGAAACTTACAAAAAATAATATAGATTCGAAAACTTATATTTATCAGAAGTACAAAATAGATAGTGTACAGTTTTTAGAAAACAACAAATATTTTGCCTCGGATATTGAAACTTACAAACTAATGTTCGAAAATGTATCTAACAGACTACAAAAGGAAAAAAGTCAAATAGACACAATTCTAAATAAAGAATCTAAAATTAAAGCTAAAAAAATACGTGATTCAATAATAAAATCTTCTAAAAACTCTAAAAAAGAATCTAAAATCATTGCTAGAGGCTAGTTATTCTAAGGATTTTATATAATCTTCTATAACTTCAAAATGATAATCTAATTCTTTTAAAATTTTATGATTTGAATACAAATCGATTGAGTGTAAAGAATTTGCTAAATCTCTTGTTAGAGTTCTTTTTTTACCAAAAAAAGTTGACAAGAACCAATCTGCTCTCCAAGTAATACTGGTCAATGATTTACCTGCATACAATTTTGGCTTTTTTACCTGCAATGCTTCGGCAATAGTAGAAACTATATCTTCATAAGTTTTATTCTCCGAAATTAAAATGAATTTTTCGTTTGTAGTATTACTTTCCATCAATAGAAACAAAATATTTACAACATCCTTTACCGAAATAAATCCTGTACTTCCTTTAGTATAAAAAGGCAAACCATTTTTTACTTTAGTATAAATTTCTCCACTGCCATCTGTCCAAAAAAGTGGACCAAGAATAACGCCAGGATTAACAACAATTATATCAAGGCCTTCTTGTTGTGCACGCCAAACTTCCATTTCGGCGCCATATTTGGAAATAGCATAATCACTATGTTGCATTTCTGGATTCCATTCACATTCTTCTGTAACAATCGTCTCATGAGGAGCTAAATCTCCCAAAGCAGCAATAGAACTCACATAACAAAGTTTTTTTATTTTAAAATCAATGCAAAAACTAATAATATTTTGAGTTCCTTCTATATTTATTTTTCTAAGATTTTCCTCCTCTTTTGGGTCGAAATAAATTAAAGCAGCACAATGATATACATAATTAACATCCAGAAAAGCAACTTCCAGAGAAGGAATATCTAGAATATCAGCTTTACACCAATGTATTCTGGCAAACAATTCTTGTTTATTATAGTATTCGAAAACTATTTTTACTTTTTGTTTTCCGTTTTCGTTTCTAAATAAGGCTTTCACTGTTTGACCTTGCTCTAATAAATGCAAAATCAAATGCGAACCCACCAATCCTGTTGCTCCTGTAACTAATACCATAAAAACAAAATTACGAATTACGAATTATGAATTACGATTTTTTTGGATTAATAGAATAATTAAAATCGATTTTGATTTTGTTATTAAAATTGATTTTTGACATTGTCATTGAATTGTTATCTTTGTCGAAATTGATTTTGAAAATGAAGAATTTAGTTGAAGAATTAAAATGGAGAGGCTTGTTTCATGACATGATGCCTGGAACCGAAGAACAATTATCAAAAGAGTCTACGACCGCTTATATAGGATTTGATCCCACTGCCGATTCCTTACACATAGGAAGCATGGTTCAAATCATACTATTAGTTCATTTGAAAAATTTTGGACACAAACCTATCGCATTAATAGGTGGCGCAACTGGAATGATAGGCGATCCTTCAGGAAAAAGTGACGAAAGAAATCTGCTAGATGAAGCCACTTTGAATAAAAATGTTGCTGGAATAAAAGCAGTTTTATCTAGTTTTTTAGATTTTAACACTACCGATGCAAATGCCCCAATTTTAGTAAATAACTACGACTGGATGAAAGATTTTTCGTTTATCGATTTTGCTCGTGATATAGGAAAAAGAATCACGGTAAACTATATGATGAGTAAAGATTCTGTCAAAAAACGCTTGGGAGCAGAAGGAGAAGGCATGTCATTTACAGAGTTTACTTACCAATTAATACAAGGTTATGATTTTCAGTATTTGTATAAAAATTATAATTGTTTGTTGCAAATGGGTGGCTCAGACCAATGGGGAAATATTACCACAGGAACCGAGTTAGTTCGTAGAATGAATGGTGAAGGAGCAAAAGCTTATGCACTAACTACGCCACTAATTACAAAAGCTGATGGTTCTAAATTTGGAAAATCTGAAGGTGGAAATGTTTGGCTAACTGCTGATAAAACTTCTGTTTATAAATTTTACCAATTTTGGTTAAATACTTCCGATGAAGATGCCGAAAAATACATCAAAATTTTCACCTTTTTAGATAAAAATACGATTGATGGTTTGATTGAAGAACACAAAATAGCACCCCATTTACGTGTTTTGCAACGCAAACTAACCGAAGAAATTACAACACTAGTTCATGGGGCTGCCGAATTGGAAAAAGCAATAAAAGCGTCCAATATTTTGTTTGGTAATTCTACTTCTGATGATTTGAAAGGATTGGATGCTGCCACTTTTTTAGAAATTTTTGATGGTGTTCCGCAAGCTGAAATTTCAAAATCTGATATTGAAGCTGGGATACATATTGTTGAGGTACTGAACGAAAAATCAGGGTTTTTAAAATCTAATGGGGAAGCCAGAAGAGCACTCACCGCTAATTCTATTTCAGTAAATAAAGAAAAAGTAACCGAAGAATTTATACTTTCATCAAAAGACATGATAAACAATCAATTTGTATTGTTACAAAGTGGGAAGAAAAATTATTTTGTTTTGAGTGTGAGATAAACGAGATTATTTTTAAACAAAAAAGGTTTGATAATTAAACCAAACCTTTTTGTTTAAAAAACTAATTCAAATAAATATTTCCCAAATATTTTATTTATAAATCAAGTTTTTATTTTTTAATACAATCTAACTAAGGTAATCTCTCCGTTACCAGAAATTGAACCTGAAGCAATTGGAGCGGTAACTTCACTACCTACCCTTATACCAACAATATCGTTTAGATTAAAATAGCCCACAAATGAGCCCGAAACTTCATGATAAGGAAGCTGGTAAACATAAGTAGAGTTTATTGCTTGAGGTCCATTCGTGTTGTCTCTATCTAAAAAATCTGTTTTTTGATTTTGAAGAATAGCGCCACTTGTTTTATTATATAAATAGGCTCTAGTGTCTAAAACTTTTGCTTCATTGCATGGTTCTGTACATGATAAAAACCAATTGTTATTTGCATTAACAAAATATGTTACAAGATAATATCCAGCTGTGGATACTGTTATATTTGAAGTAGCAATATCAATAATTGAACCTTGTGAAGATGTTGAAATCCCGAAAGAAGTTTTATTGTAGGAATTAGTTGCCGCCACAACTGGAGTTACCCAAGTTGCATTACCAGAAGCATCAGAAGTTAATACTTTACCTGTTCCAGCTCCTGTAGTTACTTGTAAATTTATTGTTTTTGTTTTACCAATCACGTCCAACTTTGCCGTTGGAATTGAAAGACCAATGCCTACATTTCCAAAATTATTATTGTATATATCAGTCCCATTTGCACCCCATTGAGAAGATGATCCTGAGTTTGAAGCAAAAAAAGCATATGGCACACTTAAAAATTGAGATGTTCCAGTAATTGTATAATTAGTTCCCCCAGTTGGATCCGTTTCGGTTTTAATGAAATAAGCATTAGTTCCCCAACTGATAGATGCAAATGTTCCACTTACGACCACTCCGGCTCCAATTTCTAAGGTTACTAATCCATTAACGTTGGTTGTTGCCGTTTGCGTTTCCACATAAACCGCTGTTCCAGTTGCCGTTCCTTGCAAAATACTGATTCTCATTGCTAAATTGGCGTTGGTTATCAAAGTATTTCCTGCATTTCTAATGACTGCTTGATAGCTCATTTTTTGTGGTGCCTGTGCATTCATTGTGATTGCAAAAAACGACACGACTAATAGTATAATTATTTTCTTCATGATGTTTAGTTTTTAATTATTTTGAATGTTTTTAGTTCTTTAGTAGCTGAATTTACTTTTAATATGTAAGTTGATTTCGAATAACTTCCCATATTAAGAATAGTTTCTTCATTTGAAATTTTTCCTTCATTTATCAGTTTCCCTTGAATATCATAAAGCTGATAATTTAAATTTTCCAAATCAAAATCGGAGATTTTCAAAGTTACGTTTACCGTTGTTGGATTAGGATAAATGATGGCTTCCAATTTGATGTTGGTAAATTCTGCTCCGCTCAAAGTGACAATTTCAAAAGGCTGTTCTACGCCTTGTGTTACTATTCCAGTAGCTCCAGTTTGTGTTGTATAAACAACCTGACCTATAGCATAACTGCTATTTCCTCCAGCTCCTGAAGCGTTTCCACCTGAAGCGTTGGTCGTTTGTTGCGCCATTAATTTGGGCACACAAAACAAGATAATTATTAGGATGATTTTTTTCATAATTTATTTTGTAGTTTTTTATTGAAAACAAAGTTGATTCATTTTTGAACTTCAAAAAACCACAAAAGGACGAACGTCATTTTAAATACACGAACGATGTATTGTAACCCAAAAAAGGTCTAACTTTCGTTGAACCTTTTCATAAAAAAACATAAAAACGACTTCATTGATATTTTTATTATTTATTTTCAATTTTTTCTAATCTTTTTAAAATTTCGGCATTGATTGTTTCCAACGATTTTATTTTTTCGTTTTGAGTTTTAATAGCTTCTATTAATAATGGAGTTATTGCAGCATAATCAACAAAGTAATCGCCAGTTTCGCTTTTTTGAACTGCTTCGGGTAAAACTTTTTCTAATTCTTGCGCTAACACTCCACTTGATTTTATAGGTTTGTCTCCTTTTTCTATTTCGCTTGGTAATAATTTGAATTGATAGGTGTAACCACTTATTTGAGAAATTTTTTCAAGTGCATTTTCAATTTTAACAACGTTTTCTTTTTTATTTTTATCAGAAACTTGAAAATATTGCCCGTTTTCATCGATATAAGCTCTTTCTGCTGCAAAATCATAAGGATTTCCGTTGTTGTCAGACCATTTGTCTTCGTCTACAAACCTTACAAGCCTTCCGTCATCTCCTGGCGCCCATATAGTTACGTTATTTCCGTCACCTCGAATCCCACCAGTATCGAATCCACCTTCTTTAGAAGACAACATAAAATCATCTGAAGTTGGGCTAGCTGTCGTAAAATTTAAGTTTGCATCTTGACCATGAACAAAAATGTTACTGTTTTTAACTTGTAATTCATTGCCTACTGTAGCAACATTATTAACTTTAATCCTTCCATTTACTTTTACTAAATCATTATCGAATTCTCCGTAAATTAATGGCGTTGCTGAATTACTATTTTCGATATACAATCTATTAGAACCTATTTCATTATAACCAGCTTGATAACCAATAGCTACATTTCCGGAGCCAGACACATTATTAACTAATGATCGATATCCAACGGCTACATTGCTGTAACCCGTTCTATTTGTAGTTAACGCAAAATTTCCAATAGCTGTATTTTGTATTCCATTAATGATACTTGTTGGATTATTACTGTATAGCGCATCTACTCCTACAGCAACATTATCAGTATCATAAGCCACACCACCGTTATTAAAACTTTGAGAAGCCAATGCCCTATAACCCATAGCAGTATTATTGTTGGAAGTTTTATTGGAAAGCATTGCTGCATTTCCAAAAGCAGTATTTTCGTGCCCAGTGGTATTACCCTCGAGCACACGATAACCAAAACCCGAATTAGCATCTCCGGAAGTATTTTGCATTAGAACTTCTGAACCAAAGGCAGCATTTTGACTACCAGTTGTATTAGCTGCCATAGAAAGCCATCCGAACGCATTGTTTGAACCACCAGTTGATAATGGATTTAGCGCACTTTCACCGAAGGAATTATTAGATATTCCTATATATCCCGCTCGAACATTAAATCTTTTAAAAACTATATCATTATTATCTGTTGTTCCAAGAAAATTAGTAGCTGGGTTGGTGCCAGAATTTCCAGTAGTTTTCCAAGTAAAACCGTTTAAAGCTGTGTTTGGATTTTGCCAAGTTCCGTTTCCAGCTACATCAGAAGAAACCAAAATTGCACCTATTGTGGCACCAGTAGTTACTTGCAAATTGGTCGTTTTTGTTTTTCCCGCTACTTCTAATTTTTCGGTAGGAACAGGAACTCCAATACCTATTTTTCCTAGTGCTGTTGTGCTCATCGTTGTTCCATAAATCACATTTCCGATAGACATTTGATTGTCTGCCGTGCCATCTGGCACATCGGTACCATTACCGATTGCTATATTATTATTACCTATACTTATAGTACTACCTGCAGAATCTCCGACAGCCACGTTATTGGATCCTGAAGCAGATAGTAACGATTCAGTTCCGACGGCTGTGTTGCTAGTTCCAGAAATTCCACTTTCTAAACTAGAATTTCCTATAGCTACATTTCTACTACCCATTGTGTTTCGGTTCATTACATCGGCACCAATACCTACATTACTCGAACCATTTGTATTCGCAATCAATGATCCAGCACCTACAGCTACATTAGAAGTTCCCGTCGTATTATCACGTAGCGTAGCAGAACCAAATGCAGTGTTCAAAGCATTCGACGTATTGGTTTGCATGGATTGATTTCCGAAAGAGGTATTAGTTTGATCAATTATTCCAGAAACGAGATTATTTCTTTTAAACACAAAGTTAGTGTCATCGGTTGTTCCAATGAAATTTGTTCCTGCAGTTGTTCCTGTATTTCCGGTTAAATCCCAACCTGATATAGAAGTTCCATCTCCTAATCCTTTCCAGTTCACTGTAGTATTGTCCCAATAATAAAATCCAGGTTGTTTTCCTGCGGAAATCGTAGTCAAATAGATCATCATTCCTTGTTGTGCCACCGTTGGATTTGTAATTGGGAAAGCATCGATTTTCGGGATTAGAATTCCATCGGTATTGCTTGGTGTAGCTTGGTTGCTCGATTTTATATCTAATTGTGCATTGGGCGAAGTTGTATTTATTCCAACTTGGGAAAATATAACTTGGGAAATACAAATCAAGGCCAAAATAAGTAATATCTTTTTCATTAGAACGAAAATTAAGTGATTGTGTTCAAATTTGAACAAACCTAAGTCATCCATAAATTTTAAAAAAGGACAAAAGGACGAACGACATTTTAAATATACGAATGACAGCTTTTTTTCGCAATTGCGAAGTTTGTTATAAGTTCACGTTTTCGTTTAGCAAGAATTTTTATCTTTAACAGAAAACATAAAGTTCCGAACCTCGCAACCACGACAAGCGCCAGAACGTTACCTGCCATTTTCGCTCACGAAACCGCTAAATAAAAATCTATAAAATTATTACATTTGCAGTATGCAAAAAATATTTCCATTTTACTCAATCGGACATTTTATTAACCAACACACAAATCCAACAGAATTTGAAATTATGCGGTTTGAAGAAATGGAAGAACCCAATGTAGATGATATTCATAAACATACATTCTACGAGATTCTTTGGACTGAAAAAGGTATTAGCAAACAAACAATAGACTATACAGAATACGAAGTTTTACCAAATAGTTTGTTTTTTATTTCTCCAAATCAAGTGCATCAATTTGAGGAATGGAAACCTTTAAAAGGAGGAACAATTCTTTTTACAGAAGATTTCTTTTTATTAAATCAAAATAACAAAGACCAACTTTTTGAATTAAGTTTTTTAGATAACCTTCATGCAAATCCCTGCATTCAATTAACCGAAAAAGATTTTGTCGAAGTTAAAGAAACAATCGATTTAATTTCAAGAGAACAAAAACGAAGTGATAAAAATCAAACAATAACCCAGTCATTATTACTTATTTTATTGACTCAGGTTCAACGTTATGTCGATAATGATACACTCCACCCGATATCGAAAAAATATTTAGTTATTTTTAAAAAATTTAAAAATTTGTTAGAAGAAAATTTCACAAATAACCTAACTGCAAAATACTTTGCCGAAAAATTAAATATAACTCCTCATCATTTAAACGTTATTTCAAAAAACGTAACGGGTAAAACTGCTACAGAAATAATCAGGGCAAGAAGTATTTTAGAAGCGAAACGATTACTAACTTTCACAGACAACACCATATCTGAAATTGCTTTTTTTTTAAATTATTCCGATAGCTCTTACTTCGCAAAAGTTTTTAAGATGGAAACAAATCAAACTCCAATACTGTTTAAAAATGAAATGTCCGAAAAATACCGAAAAAAGAATTCTTTGTCATAACAGTTAATAGCACTCTTTCTCAATCTTTGCATTGTCAATATTGACAAATAAAAAAGTAAATTTATTACAATGCAGGAACAAAAAAATTGGGTTTTAGACCCTAGTCATACGAAAATTGGATTTAGCGTAAGACATTTTGGTATAACAGAAACTGATGGTTTCTTCAAAGAATATGCAGGAACTGTAAAGGCTTCAAAAGATGATTTTTCCGATTTAGAAGTAAGCGTAACTGTGCAAATAGACAGCATAATTACCAATGATGCACAGCGTGACGCTCACTTAAAAGCTGATGACTTTTTTAATGCTGAAAAATTTCCTGAAATGAAATTTGAAAGTACAAAATTGGAATCTACAACAACAGCTAATGAATATAAGTTAAACGGAAATTTAACTATCAGAGACATCACAAAGCCAGTAGTTTTTGATTTAGAATTTGCTGGTGTCGTTCCTAAAGACCCATTCGGAAATACAAAAGCAGGATTTTTTATATCAGGAAGTATAAACAGACAAGATTTTGGTTTGTCATTTAATGTATTACTTGGTACAGGAAATTTAGCAGTTTCTGACAAAGTAAAAATTAACATTCCTTTTCAACTTCTAAAAGTAGTATAACTATGAAAAATAGAATTTGGTTTATAACAGGAATTTCAAGCGGTTTGGGCAAGGCAATTGCCCAAACTGTTATTGAACAAGGAGATTTTGTAATTGGCACTTTTCGCAATCAAGCACAGACTGATGCTTTTAATAACGAAAATCAAAACAAAGCATTTGCTTTAACTCTTGACATTACAATACCTGAAGAAATTAACAATGCATTTCAAATCATAAAAGACAAATTTGAGCGAATTGATGTTTTGGTAAATAATGCGGGACTTGGCTTTGCAGGTGCTATTGAAGAAACAAGTAATGAGGAAACAAGACAAGTTTTTGAAGCAAATTTCTTCGGAACTTTGCAAGTTACTCAAATGGCATTACCAATTTTTCGTAAACAAAAAAGTGGACATATCATTCAAATTTCTTCTCACGGTGGTTTCAAAGCCTTTCAGGGTTTCGGTATTTACAATGCAAGTAAGTTTGCAGTTGAAGGATTCAGCGAGGCATTGGCGCAAGAAGTTACACCTTTAGGAATAAAAGTAACACTTGTTGAACCAGGACCTTTCCGAACCAATTTTGCAGGAAAATCATTCAGACAAGCTGAAACAATCATTGCAGACTATAATGAAACGGCAGGGGTTTTTCGAGAAAGGATAAAAGCTGTAGATGGCAAACAAGAAGGCGACCCAACCAAAGCAGCTAAAGCAATTTTTGATATTACAAATTTAGAAAATCCACCGTTGAGATTACCTTTAGGAAAAATTGCAATTATTTCACTAACAACAAAGTTAGAAAGTGTAAAAAATGATATTGAAAACTTTAAAGAAATTGCTGAAAATGCTATTTTTTAAAGGGATTGAGTTCAATAAAATAAAAAATTAATACCCTATATATCAAGCAATTGATGATTTTTTGATAAGTTCACGTCTTGCAAGAATTTTTATCTTTAATAGAAAATAATCAGTTCCGAAGTTTGCAACTGACGCGAAGTAGCGGAACGTTGCAGTCATTGTTGCGAGACTTAGAAAAATCAAGTAAATTATTTCAATAAAAACAAATTATGATTCCAATAAACAAAATATTATTTTTTGCATTAACTGCTTTAGTTCTTGTAATTAGCCCTGGTCCAAATATGATTTATCTAATTTCTAGAACTATAACACAAGGAAGAAAAGCAGGGTTAGTATCTCTTGCAGGAGTAATTTGTGGATTTTTATTTCACATCGTTATGATTTCATTTGGTTTGACAGCAGTTCTTTTTGCAGTACCATTTGCTTATACAATTTTAAAAACTTTAGGAGTTGTTTATCTTTTGTATTTGGCATTTCAATTTGTAAAACCCAATAGTAAAAATATTTTTGAAGCAAATACAGAATTAGAATTTGACAAACCAAGAAAATTATTTAGTATTGGGTTTTTGACGAATGTACTTAATCCAAAAGTAGCAGTATTCTATTTGTCTTTCTTTCCGCAATTTATAAAACCAGATACGGTTCAATAATGACACAAAGTTTACAGCTCGGATTGACTCAAATTATTGTGAGTTTCAGTGTTAACTTCATTATTGTCTTAACAGCAGCAAAAACAGCTTTATTTTTTGCACGAAAACCGAGTTGGATAAAAATTCAGAAATGGTTTATGGCAAGTGTGTTGACAGCTCTAGCAGTAAAAATGGCATTTACAAAAGCAAAATAAATTTAATAAAAAAAACAACGAACTGCCAACACACGTTTTGCGCTATTGCGAATTTTTTCCAAGACGGAGGTTTTTCTTTAGCAAGAAATTTTATCTAGTGGAAAATATTGCTTTACTTCTCCCCTAACCAAGCCCCAAGACGTTAACCTCCATTTTAAAAAAAATGTGAAACTATGTAACAAATTAGAATTAATTTGCACTCATTAGTATCAATCATCAATCAAAATCAATCAAAATCAATGAAATCAAAAATCACAAACATCGCTTTAAGTCTTTTGACTTACTTAAGTGTATCTGCGCAAAAAAACGAATTTGTAAAACAGGATAGTATTATTTATCCAATACATAAATCAAACATTGGTAATGTTGCATTTATGTCACAAACAATTGCAATAGAAAACTTTAAGCAAACAGATTTTTTACAAACATTTGAACTTAAAGAAAAAACAGACCTAAACATTCGAGTTTTTTTAGGTAAATCTTTGACAAATTATCTTCATTTATTATCACCAAATTCAACTGCTGAGGAATTAACTAAAAATGGAAATTATCAATTTACTTTTTATGTCGATAGCAAAAAAATTTATGTTGAAAACCTAAATATTGGTGCAGGAAGTGCAGAAAGTAAAAATCAAAGAACAATTTTCAGAGTTCCGTTAATAAGTTCAATTAATGAAGATTCTTGGGGTAAATTTCTTTGGAATAGATTTTTTGGCAATGGCGGACAAGATGCCCTTTCAGAAGGAGAACATATTCTTCAAATTGAAATCAGACCATATTTAAACATAACAGAAGTTATGACAGGCGACATAATTGCTGAAGGAAAATTGAAGATAATCGTTCCTGAAATAAAAATTAACGAACAACTTGTTAAAGTTCAATTGATTAAACCAACCAAAGATTGGCAGATTTCATCTGATAAAATTGATGTTGCTAAACTAGAGGAATTGAATAGAAAGATTGCAAAACAAACATATAAAAATGTTACGAGTATAGTTGCTATAAAGGAGGGAAAAATTTTAATTGAAGAATATTTCAATGGCGCAAATAGAAAAACGCTTCACGACACACGTTCTGTTGGAAAATCATTTGCTTCAACTCTTTTAGGAATTGCAATAAAAGACAAGTACATAAAAAGTGAAACCCAAACATTAAAAGATTTTTATAATTTAAAATCTTTTCAAAATTATTCTACATCAAAAGATAACATAACATTGAAAAGTTTACTTACAATGAGTTCGACTTTTGAAGGTTCTGATATCAATTCTGAATCAATTGGTAACGAAGAAAATATGTATCCTACTAAAAATTGGGTTGACTTTACATTAAATCTTCCAGTTGATAAAACAAAACAACTAAATAAGCAATGGGATTATTTTACAGCAGGCTGTATAGTTTTAGGCGACATAATTGATAAATCCGTACCAAATGGTTTAGAACAATATGCTGACAAAAATTTATTTCGTCCATTAAACATCATAAACTACAAATGGCAATTTACACCACAAAAAGTAGCAAATACGGCAGGAAGTTTACAATTGAGTTCATTGGATTATGCCAAATATGGACAATTATATAAAAATCAAGGAACTTGGAATGGAAAACAAATTTTATCACAAGAATGGATAGCAAAAAGTTTATCACATCAAATGACAATATCAGAAAATGAATTTTATGGATATCTATTTTGGAATAAAACTTACAAAATAAATGGCTTAGATTATGAAGTTTACTACTCTAGCGGGAATGGTGGAAATAGAATTTTTATTTTCAAAAACCAGCCTATAGTGATTGTAATTACTTCAACGGCATACAATACACCACACGGAGAAAAACAAATTGAAAAAATTATGCAGGAATATTTAATAGAAGCAATAACGAAATAAAAAACGTCGGCTAATAACCTTGACGTGATTGGGGACTTAGTGTAATTAGCGTTTTTTTACTACATTTACGTTAAGCCGAAAACAATCGGTTTCAAAAGTCCCCAACCTCGGAAAGCGCCAAGACATTGACGAAAAGGCTAATACAAACTGCAAGAATCAACAAGAAAAATGATAAATATAAATACACTTAATTTTTTAACAGATTTGAAATCTAACAGTTCAAAAGAATGGCTAGATGAAAATAAGAAAGTGTATGAAAATGCTAAAAATGATATTCTAAATTTAACGGCAGAATTGATTAATTTTATTTCCGAAAATGATAAAACAATATCAAACGCTTTACTTGATCCAAAAAAATGGATAACAAGACTTAATAGAGATTTAAGATTGCAAAAGACAAAACATCTTACAAAACTGACTATTATATAGTGTTAAATAAAAATGGAAAAAATAGCTCCTCAGCATTTTATTATTTGCATATCGAACCTGGAAATTGTTTTGTTGGTGGTGGAGTTTATAATCCACAACCTGAAGAGTTAAAAAAATCCGAAAAGAAATTAACTTTTTTTACGAAGACTGGAATGAATTAATAAATGACAAAACATTCAAAAAAATATAAGAAATTTCCTGAATTAACGTTTTTCTTTCGCAATAAAATTAATAGTGAAAGAAAAACCGACTTTTTACTTAAATTTTTAATGACGACTCTTCTCTAAACAAATCTACTAGACCAGACAGTAACGACATCCTTTTACTTTTTTCCCTATAAAGCAAAAGATATAGCGAATGGCGGGAATAGCCATAAATAAGAATTCTCAATGCGATTATAGTTAAAACTGATTTTTAAAAGACAAACTATCCTAAATGAAACTTTTCTCATCTTGTTTTGTAAGTTTTTTTCTAATCAACAATTGCTAATTCACCCTTATTTTATTAAGTTATCTGTTTATAATTCTCTTTTTACTTTAATCATGAATGTTAAATTTTTTTATAATCGACTGATTTTTATATGTATGCATATAAAAATCATTTTAAGTACTATTCTATTTTGGAAAACGTTTCTAAATAGTGGACAAATTATTTAAATTTGCAGCTTCAAAAAAACCCCAAATTATGATTAAAAAAGTACTTTTATTAGGATTATTAGTTTGTTCTATGACAATGGTCGCTCAAACTGAAGGAGACACAAAAACTCAAAAAAAAGAAAGTTGGTATTTTAAAGCAGGAGGATCTTACTTCTTACAAACTGCTGCAACTGAATTTCCAATTGTAAATAGTCAATTACCGAACTCAGATGTGTATGCTGATAATGGAACCACTTTGATTTCAAGAAAAACCAATCATGGATCTTTCGGAGAAGGA
>NZ_JBDTQE010000043.1:0-23964 GCF_039932285.1 Flavobacterium sp. | reverse complement strand
CATGTTCAAACCAAGCTCATCTTGATATTCTTTGGAGTTATAGCGATACTTGTATTCAGAAGGCTTACTCGGTGTTGGTGGTATAATTTTATTAACTTCTCCAACTTTTGCGTACACTAACTCGTCCGAGTTGTAATTGGTGTGTTTTAATCCGAAAGGATAATAGTGATTTTCTTCTAGTATTTTCAAAGAACCTGTAGTGGCATCTTTAGTGTAACTTAAACGTATATTACCCAAATGGTCGGTATAATTATAAATATAATTATATGCCGTTCCCGTTTTTTGAACATAACCTTCGGCGTGTGGAAAAAACAACAAAATATTATTTTTGTATTGGTAACTACCTAAATATTGTGTTGTACTTGTAGTGGTTCCTACTATTACCTTTTTTTCTAATTTTTGACCCACAGCATTGTAAATATATACAATATTATTACCTTCTGCAAATGTAATTTTAGTTGGCAAATTCAGATGGTTGTAATTTATTCCTATAATGGCTTTGTTGTCATCTTTTGTCATGTTGCCATTGGCATCGTACAAATAATCATAGTCTGGGTCATTTACGCCATCACTATCGTCTTTAAAACCTTGGGGATTGTTTGTATTGTCAAACACTTGCACAAGTTGGTTTTTGTTGTTAGGGTCATACGTAAACTTTAAATTATCAATAACATTTTCAGGTACCACTCCGTCACTATCGATGCCTCCTGTTCTAAACAAGGTGGTGATGTTGCCATTTTTGTCGTAAGTTAGGTTTTCATTATAATTTTTTTGAGAAGCCGCTACATCTGGTTTTTCATAACTTGCTACATTTAATCTGTTCAGATTATCATACGAGTAATTGTATTTTCTTAAGATATTGTCGCTATTGGTGCGCCAGTAGGTCTCTGAGATATTTCCGTTGTATAAAGCCGTTGCTGAGGCAGGATTGTTATAGCTTAGCTTAAAAGCAAATAAATCTCTTGGATTTGTCCCTTGAATTAGATTTGCTGTGTCGTTTATGCCTTTTAGCCAACCACGAATATTATAATTATAATCTACTTTTTGTAAGCCTAATGCGCCTGTAATATCTGTACCTCCTACATTTTTACTTATCAGTTGCCCCAATTCATCATAAGTATTGCTGGCTATGAGTTGCACAGGCAAAGCGTTTATTTGCTGTGTGTGCAAGAGTAACTTGTCTTGTGCGCTGTAAGTAAACATATCTTTTACCGTTAGTACCGCATCGGTATTTACTCTTTTGTGGGTTGTTACGGTATAATTGGTTTTGCCTATAAAATCGAGGTTGCTATCTACTTGGGTAAATCCGCCTAAATAGTTTGCTGTATAGCTTCTTACAGGACGGTATTTGTCGTCATAAAAAGTATAAGAAGATTTTCCATTGGTCTCACTTGGCAAAGTGAGGGCTCTAACCCATGAACCTGTAGCCAATCCTTTTACGTTTTGGGCAATAGGATAAGTGCTGTTGGGTAAAGTCATAGGCAATGTTGGAGCATTAGGAAAAGTGTAATTATCGTAATAATTCTTGGTGAGTATATCGTTTGCAGTGAGTACAAAAGGATTTGTACCTGCCGTTATATTGGCTTGCCAACCACTACGAGAAGTTTCGCTCACAGCCATGGCTTTCCAGCCTGTTTGTGTTACTCTACCAAGGGCATCATATTCTGAGATTAGAACACCCACTGTACCATCGCCCCAAGGCGAAAAAGCAGGTCCTGTGGCTACGGCTCTATCTAGTTTATCATAGACAATGTATTCCCATTGTTTGCCTGGTATTTTTTTAGCCGATAATCGGTTGCGATAATCGTATTTGTATTGGTAACACAAACCTTCGAGAATACTTTGAGTAGTTATACCATTAGCAAGGGGTGACAATACATACGTTAGATTTCCAAACTGGTCATATACATAAAATGTGTCATGGCTTGTTTGAGTAGAGAGTACCGTTCCACTTAAGTCTTTATAGTCTGAAAATGTTCGTTTTAATACTACTTGCCCTTCTTTGTTTTTAAATTCTTGGGTGGTATTGTTGTTACCAGCCGTCCAGTTCTCATCTTTGGTGATGGTTTTGTACAGTTGATTTTCCTGATAATTTCCGTTGTCTGTAATGGAAATATCATACACATTTGTTCCTGTATTCCAAGTGGCATCGGCTTTAAAATATTTTACTTCGGTGTCAGTGTTGGTTTGGTAATCTAGTTTTATTTCGTGACCCGAACCCAAAGCCCAAGCTGTTCCTGGAGCCGATTGTTTGAAAACCCTGTTTAATGGAGAGCTTTCAAATTCTTTCTCGCTATATGGGTTTTGGGTATTTTCATAAGTTGTATTGTTGTAAAACGTACCTATCTCTGTTCCTGCATTGGGATTGTAGTTTAGCGATGATGTGCTATTGGCATACGGTAAATAGTCTTTGGTTTGGCGACCAAAAGCATCATATTCGATATGGGTTACAATGTCTTTTCCTGTATTAGATTGCGCATTGGCTATTTGTTGGATAGGACGACCTAGACCATCAAAATACGTAACTTGTGTAACGGGTAATGTGGCACCTGCTCCTTTGTAGGTGATTGATTTAACGTAGTTTTGGTCGGGACTTTGTGCTAAAACAAGAATCGGGAATAAAAGTGTTATTAATATTTTTTTCATCTTGTTTAGTTTGGTCTGTAATTATTATCCATTTCTTTGATCACGTTGCCATCATGGTCTTTTATTTGCTTTAATCGGTGTAAAGCATCATATACATAAGTGCTTATTCTGCAATTAGAATCCATGGTTTGCACAAGTAAATTTGTTATGGCATCATAAGTAAACACGGTTACTTGTGAATTGGCATATTGGTTAACAAACACACAAGGGTCTCCAGAAATAGTAGTTGTATTAGGGTCTAGTGTTCCTGTAAAGTTTTCTATTTTGGCAATTACTTGGTTGTTTGTATTATACAAATACTTGGTTTTTGTACCGTCTTTTAAAGAAACTAAAGTAGGATTGCCTTTGCTGTCATATTCTTCAAAAATAGCTCTGTCTTCTAATTCTTGACTCCCTTTTGCGGTTTGTATGATTTCTGGCAAAATGTGATTATTAGCATCTTGTTTGTACAATGTTCTTTGTGTAGAAAGTAAATTTGCATTTTGGTATTGTTTTACTTCTATAGGATTGCCCACATTGTTTTGCGATTGCAATCCTGCATACGCTGCTGTTTGTAATCCGTTTAAACCTGCTAGAGTACTGGCTTGGTTAACGTATTTGTTTTCAATAACATTTGTAATAGCACTATCACTAGTGTTCGTGGTTATTTTAGTAGGCAAGCCTCTTAGGGTGCCGTACTCGTAGGTTTGAGTGGTAATTAGTTTTTTGTAAGGCGCTTCTAATTGGTCTTGGGTAGGGTATATAACGCTAGAGTCATCCGTTTCACTATACTCATGAGGTACTAAACTGGCAGGTATTGGGTCTATGTATGTTGTTTGTTTTTCGTTTGTTTTCTTGTAAGAATAAGAATTAGTGTAATAGGTTCCTACGAAATAATTAGACAAAGTATTTTCATTACAATTATTCCCTCTTTCTTTTAATATTATATTAACAGTACTATAATTATTTTCAAAAATATGGATAATTAAGTATATCCCAGAAGCTAAATTAGCATCTAAATTAGTTAGGATAGGGCTATTATCATTTTCTAGCTTTAAACGTAAAAGTCGATACATTTCATTTTCAATAGCATTAAACGAACCTAAACTTCCTGTGGGGTTTAATGGATCAAGTGCACCATTATGGTCATAAACAGTTTCAAAACTTCCTCCCGCTATTGGATTATATTGATAACCCATTGTGTAAGTATCGTAACTCTTAAATCCAAATAAATTTAATTTTGCTCCGACTATGGGGTATTCATATTCATATTTTTTTTCTTGAATTTTAAAAACAGAACCATTAATATTTTTAAATATTTTTTCTTTTAATTCCAATCCATCTAATGAAATAACATTGTCTTTCGCATCAGGTGCTGATATGTAATTAGTATTTAACAGCCCTTCAGTAATGGGATATAATTTTCCATGAGTAGATTCTTCTGATATTTTGAACGTTTTTTCAACACCTCCTTGTTCAAAATTGTCTCCACCATAACTAACCGTTACATTCGTGTAGTCTTTAGGTTTAAAAGTGGTGTAGGTAAAATCAGAATAATTATATTGTGAATGAATTGTTTTAGTATAAACAGGAACTAATAGAACTGCATTAGATCCTGAATAACAAGCATGAATGCGTCCTGATTCTGTAATATTGGGAATAGATTCAAAAGCATCTGCAAAAATGTCATTTCTTTTATGAAATGAAGTATAATAAAATCTTTTTGTTGATGATAGAATATTTGACTGAGAAAAATCTTTGACTCTTTTAATTCTTACTCCTGCTCCTGAAATATTCTGATAGCCCACTTGTAAATTAAAATTAAAACTTCCATTAGCAGAATACCCTGTTGAAATAGCAGTAGGTGGGGTTATATCAATTTCAATTTTATAAGTGTTATTCATTAAAAACTGATATTCAAATGTTTTTGTTCCAATATTACAATATCGTATAAATGTTTGATTAGAGGTTAAATTAGTGATTTTAAAGGTAACAGTGGCATAATGATTGGGTACATTATTTAGTGTGGTTGCATCAAGATTAATAGTCACTGTCTGAGTATATAGAATTGGCATCTGAAAAAGGGTATGTTGAATTCCTGATTCATCTATAAAGGTTTTTGGCACTTCATCATGTAGATTTGTTTGTGATGAAATATTATCAGGGTCAATATTTTGATTTATATAAACAAGACCACTAATTGTTTCATATTTTTTTTCAACGGAAGGCTGTTCTTCATATTCAAAATTAGTATAACCGCCTGTTGGGTAAATTACTTTTTCTAATACGCCTTTACTTGCAAATTCAAAATTGGCATTTCTATTTGGGCAAACAACAGAACCTGAATTTGGGAAACAAGGGATAAGTGTTGTATTATTACTATTATTAAAATAGCCTAGCATATCAATTTTTTTAGAAAATCTTGCAGGTAAAGCATCTGGACTATTGTATTCCAATCTATATACTTCATACTTTTTACCTAAACCATTTGAGGCTTGAAAATCCTTATTGAAGGAAACTTTATTTAAAAAAAAACGTTTAGCTGTACTGGGGTTTTCTAATCCTATATATTCTAAATCGATTTTAGAAAAAAGCACATTATTCTTTTTAATTTCAATTGAATTTAGAACAGTTTTAAAATTCATGTTGTCAATTGAAGTCCTGTTAAACAAAATCTCATCAGTAGTTGTTAAATTATAAATTCTCTTTATCAGTTTTTGATTAAAAATACTATTAATAGAACTAGAGCTACTTGCTGAATCTGGAGAGTAAGGAGGACAAGGACCGTTAGAGGTATTTTCATAACCATCAACAATCGTGGTTCTTGTTAATGAATAACTAATACTTAACGGTAATTCATAGGTTGGTTTAGTATCATACTCCAACAAAATAACTCCATTTACAGGGTGTTCTACTTTATAGAGATAAAAAGAAGTGACACCTCCAGCATTTTGTTGGGAAAAACTTCCATTTATAGATCTTGATTGAGTACTTTCAGAGGCGTTTAATCCTCCAAAATAAAACTTTACACCATTAGGATCAGTAATTAAAATCGTCTTGTCTGAATATAATGAACCTATAATTTCAATTTTCAAGTGTTGTTCATTCTTAACCATTACAGGAATAAAATTATTATCTAAATAAAAACTTCCTGAATAATTTAAAAAATGAAATCTAAAAATATCTACCTCAGTATCATAATCTTGGTCAAGATACGACCTTAATTGTCCTGCACCACTGGTACAATCCGCTTGATTAAGATTTAGTAGTTCTGCTTCTGTCAAATTTATGCGTCTATTATTAAAAAAAGCTTGTTCGTCTGCTAAATCTCTAATTTCTCTACTTACTAAACCTCCTGCATCTAATGTCCAGTTAATACCTGTCTGTGTCGCAATATCATTAACCTTGACACCTGCTCCGTTATAATTCAGGCTTATAGGTAACTTTAATCTTCCTATTTGGTATTCACTTATAGGAATACTCAAGTTTACTTTTCCATTAAATTCATCTACTGGCACATCTCCATATTTAGTTATGGCAAAGGCTTCAGGTGTGGGAGGTGTAAAATTAGGTAAATCTACTTTTAGCTTGTTTTGGTCTTGCGCATTCCCTAAAAAACCAAACAATCCTAAAATAAATAACAGTTGTATTTTTCTTGTTGTAAAAATTCTCATAATTATTGTTTAATCACTTTAATACCTTCTTGTCCGTTATTGGTTCTAATATCTATAATATATATTCCTGTTGGCAAATTGCTTAAATCCATAGGAATGGTATGTTCGCCGTGTATTTTAGTTTGTTTGATGAGCCTCCCGTTTAGGTCATACATGGTAGCATCACCATCGGTATAATCAAAATTTACAATCACATTAGTAAATGTGATGGCAGGATTAGGCAAAGCTTCGATAGTTATTTTTGTCTTTTCTGGTTTGCTTTTGTCTTTTAGTTTTACCACCCAAAAATCACTGCCGCCTTTGGTACTATTCTTATCACGAGATACTTCTCCTTTAGATGTTCCAGCAAGCAAATAACCACCATCTCTGGTTTCTAATAATTTTTTCAGTACTTCATCGCCTTTACTTCCCACAGTTTGCGTCCAGATTTCTTCGCCTTTGTCATTTATTTTTAAAGCAATATAATCGTTTATCCCTTTTTTGTCTCCTGCTATTTTTTTACCTACTCCTAACTTTCCGTTTCCTGCTTCACTTTGTGCATAACCACCTATTAGGAAAGTTCCATCCTCATTTTCTATAATAGACGTTAGTACATCTGTTTTGCCATAATTATAAGTTTGTTGCCAAAGTATGGTTCCAATATTGTCAAACTTAACCACCCAAAAATCAGTTCCGCTGGTATTGCTTTTGGTTTTTGAGTTGGTTGCTCCTGAGTTAGAATTTCCCCCTGCTATATAACCACCGTCTTTGGTTTGTGTCAAGGCAAATAAATTATCATCTTGGTCGCCTCCCACGGTCTTTTGCCATTCGATTAAGCCTTCTTTATTTAGTTTTACAATCCAATAATCGCCTATTCCAATGTTCGCATCTATTTTATCTCCCGAAACGGGTGAGTTTGAGTAACCTCCTAGAATATAGCCTCCATCGGTTGTTTGTACGATGCTTTTTAGCTCATCTATATACTCGCCACCTATGGTTTTTTGCCATTCGATTGTGCCATTTTCTTTTAGTTTTACAACCCAATAATCTAGGTTACCTCGAGAATCTTCGGTTTTGCCAAATTTGTCTTCTGTTCCTTTTTCGTCTTTTTCTGTTTTGTTTGAACTCGACGAACCGCCTATAATATACCCGCCGTCTTTTGTTCTTGCAATACTTTGTAGTTTTTCTTGCCCTAAACCGCCAATGGTTTTTTGCCATTGTTCGCCTCCTTTTGCATCTAGTTTAATAATCCAAAAATCGGAATCGCCTTTGCTATCTTCATTCTTGTATTCTGATTTGTTGGAGGTCGATGTTCCTGCTAAAATGAATCCTGCATCTTTTGTGAGTTTAATGCTTTGCAACAAATCGACTCCTGAACCGCCAAAGCTTTTTTGCCAATCCAAATCGCCTTTTTCGTCCATTTTCCAAACCCAGTAATCCAAATCTCCTTTGTTGTCGTCCGATTTGTTTCCGTTTTTGTTAGAAATAGAACTGCCTGCTAAAATGAATCCGTAATCGGGTGTCGGAATTGCATCAAATAGAAATTCGGCGTGCTTGCCTCCGTATGATTTTTCCCAAAGAATGTCTTGGGATTGTACTGAAACTGCACAAAACTGTAGTGTAAGCAATAAAATAATCGTATTGCTTTTTAAAATATATGACATGAATTATTTTTTCAGGTTAAGTTATTGATTAAAATATTTTGAAGAATTGTCTTATTAAAAAAATATTTTTTCTCCAAATTTTGGCAAAAATACAATTAAAAATCATTATCAAACAATCATTAGTTTTAGTTAGAAGAATTTTTAAATTATTATACCTGATATTTTATTTCTAAAGCAAAATACAACAAACAAACTCCATACTGTATAAAACAATATGGAGTTCAAAAACAAAACTTAAAGTCCTAAAGAACCTCAATAATATTCAAAATATTATACTCTTCATTTCTCAAAGAATATTGTACATTATTTACCTCTTGATAAAAAGAAATCATCAATAAGTACAATTGTACACCAGTACCCGTAGGAACACCTGTGGGAATTAGTACAGGTGATGAAGCAACAAGATTAATAGGTAAATTAGCAATATTGCTATAAGTTACTTCAGAAATTTGGGTTTCAAAATCAAGATTCAAAAAAGCAGCTTGCAAAGCAATATGAGTAGCTCCTTGCGGAAAATGAAATTGTTCTGCTGCAATCAAATCTGTAAAACTAATTGTTCCTGTTAGGTTATCTAAAACATAAGGAGCAAACAAAACACTCTTCAAATGAGCTCTGTTATTAAAATCAAACCCCTTCAAAGCTTGTTTACCCTCAGCAGTAGCAATCCCATTACTCACATTACGCAACCCTCTGGCTGAAGTAGTATCTAAATTTTTAATACCAGCCATTGTCTGTAACAAACGACTAGAAAGCTTGCTGTCTTTTGCCTTAAAAACTAGACTACCCACAGCAGTTCGAAGAATTTTTCCAGAACTGGCACTATGAGAAAACTCTGAGCCATTTTCTCGTGTACGAATAAAATTTGGATCGTTTAAAATACGTTCTTTGGCAATACCTCCTTTTTTGCGAACAAAATTCTGACCATCTTTTTTGTAAAAAGTTAAATCTTCAATTGTTCCTTCAATTTTAATAATTCCGCTTGTTTTAGCCATGATAATTGTTTTTTATATTTGTTACTAATAATGAAACAAGAGTAAAAACGATGCCACAAAATAAAACCATAGCCGAAAGAGGACGAAATTGCCGTTTTTACCGAAATAGACGCTTTTTACCATAGGAAATTATTTTAAATAAACCGTTTTGGGTGTAATTATTCAAAACGTCAGTTCGAGTGTTCTTTTGTTTAGTAAAACGGAATAAAAAATCTATCGAGAACCGTTTTTAATTAATTCAATCTGTGAAAATCAGTATCTAAATTAGATTGGCACAAGTATTGTGTTTTTCTTAAAATAAAAAAACTAAAACGCCAATGCATAGCCAATAAAAAGTTAATTAATTTTCTTACAAAATAATTTATCACGCAATATCGTTTACTATAAAATGTAAAATCAATCAAATTCAAAAAAGCCTAAAGGTGACTTAAAGGTGAGCAAAAGCCGACTATAAAGGGAATATAAGGTGAACAACATAAATTCTATTTTTATAAAACATACCCAAAGCTTCAAAGCACAATAATTAAACTCTCAAATACAATTTTATGAGTAGAATATGCATTTATCCAAAAGACATTCAAATGATTACTGGCAAAAGCGAAAGACAAAGTAGGAATATTATAATAACAATCAAGAAAAAATGTAACAAGGAAAAACACCAACCCGTAACATTGGAAGAGTTTTGTGAGTACATGGGTTTAAAACTGGTAGAAGTAAAACAATTTATAAAATAATCAGTCATATGCTACAGAATGCACGACAAATTGCATTTTAAAAAATTAGAATCAATTCGATTGAGAAAGAGCTATTTTTAATATAAAATATCCATAAAATTCGCGTTATCTGTGTGCCATTTTTTTCTGCAGATTACATAACTTTTTCAAAACTTAAATTTGTCGTGCACACTAGATACTTCATAACCCCTATAAACTAAGTTTTTTTTTACATCTAGCTCAAATAAAAAATTTACTTATTAATTCCAGTAAATTCAAATAGTAATGTGGTATAAAACAAAAATTATGATAATTTTAAGCCTCCAAATTAAATGAAAATCTGTATTTTCGCAATATGATGACAGATACAGAAATTGAAGATTTAAAAACATTATTGGCTTCGCCAAAAAAAATAACAATTATTCCGCATAGAAATCCTGATGGAGACGCCATGGGCTCTACTTTAGGATTGTATCATTTTTTAGAACAACAAAAACATGAAGTTGTGGTCATGTCGCCTAATGAATTTCCTGATTTTTTAGCTTGGTTACCAGCATCAGAAAAAGTGTTAATTTTTGAAAAAAACAAAGAAAATTGTACTGAAATTCTAAACCAATCTGATTTAATCTTTACCCTAGATTTTAATGCACTGCACAGAACTGGAGAAATGATGCAAGCTACATTAGAAAAATTAGATAAAACTTTTGTGATGATAGACCATCATGAGTTTCCTGACTCCTTTGCAAAATATACTTTTTCAGATACAAAATATGGTTCTACTTGCGAGATGGTATATCATTTTATACACCAATTAAAACAAGAAAAATTAATTAATAAAACCGTTGCCACTTGTATTTATACAGGAATTGTAACCGATTCTGGTTCTTTTCGTTTCCCAAAAACAACAAGTACAACCCACCGCATAGTTGCAGATTTAATTGATAAAGGTGTCGAAAACAGTGCTATTCACAATCAACTATTTGACAAAAGTTCTTACAGTCGTTTGCAATTGTTAGGTCGTGCGCTTCAAAACATGAAGCTAATGACCGATTATAAAACGTCTTATATTACATTATCGCAACAAGAATTAGACACTTATAATTTTCAGAAAGGTGATACTGAAGGAATTGTAAATTACGGACTTTCTATTGACGGAATAGATTTTACTGCTATCTTTATCGAAAATTCAGCCGAAGGAATTATTAAAATTTCATTCCGTTCTCAAGGTAGTTTCGATGTAAATAAGTTCTCTAGAAATTATTTTGGAGGTGGTGGACACATTAATGCTGCTGGAGGAAAATCAGACAAATCATTACAAGAAACCATTGCTGATTTTGAAAGAATTGTAAAAGAAATTAAAAAATAAAGGGATATGAAATTATTAAGAATAATAGGTTGCTTACTTCTTGGCATGAATTTAGTTACTTGTTGTACAACAAAACAAGAACCAAGAAGGCCAGTTTCACAAGCATCAGGCGAGTTTATGAAACAATCAATAGAAAGAAATAAAAAATTAAACGAAATCGAAGAAAACATCATTGAAAAAATAATTAAAAAAGATACTGCTGTCGATTATATTGCCTCTACAAAAGGATATTGGTATTATTATAACACAAAAAACACAACCGAAGCAGCAAAACCAATAAAAGGCAATGTTGCTTTTTATGATTATGAAATTAAAGATATAAATGGAAACATAATTTATAGCCAATTAGATCTAAAACCCCAACAATATGTAGTGGACAAACAAGCCATCATGATTGGTTTACGTGACGGAATAAAACTGATGCAAAAAGGAGAAAAAGTAACCTTTTTATTTCCATCACACATGGCTTTTGGATATCATGGTGATAACAAAAAAATAGGAACAAACGAACCGCTAATTTGTACAGTTACCTTAAATGACATTAAACCAATATCAAATACAACAGAAAATTAAAATTAACTAACTATATTTTTTAACAATGAATAGAATAACAAAATTAGTATTAAGCCTCACCGCATTAGTCTTATTTTCATGCAACTCACAACACGATAAATTAACAGACGGACTTTATGCCGAAATAGAAACCAGCAAAGGCAAGATTTTACTACAATTAGAATTTGAAAAAACACCCATAACTGTTGCGAATTTTGTATCACTTGCCGAAGGAACAAATACCTTTGTGGAAGAAAAATTTAGTAAAAAACCTTTTTATGACGGATTAAAATTTCATAGAGTAATTGCCGATTTTATGATACAAGGTGGTGATCCAGATGGTAATGGTTCTGGTGGTCCTGGTTATAAGTTTAACGATGAGTTTCGTGACGATTTAAAAATGGACAAAGCAGGAATTCTTGCGATGGCAAATGCTGGTCCAGGAACAAACGGAAGTCAATTTTTTATTACCCATAAGGAAACAAATTACTTGAATGGTCATCATACAGTTTTTGGTCATGTTATAGAAGGTCAGGATGTTGTAAATAAAATAGCGCAAGATGACAAAATTATTAAAATCCAAATTATCCGAAAAGGAGAAGCAGCAAAAAAGTTTGATGCTCCAAAGGTTTTCAAAGACTATTTTGATAATCAACTAGTAGCGAAAAAAGCAAATGATGCTAAATATGCAAAGATAATAACTGATAAAATAGCTTATTTTGCAACTGTTAAAGCCAAAGCTACAAAAACAGAGTCAGGATTAATGTACACTATTGTTAGTAAAGGTAAAGGTAAAAAACCTGCAGCAGGAACAACCTTCTTTTTTCATTATGCAGGTTATTTTGAAGATGGAAATCTTTTTGACAGTAGTTATGAAAATGTAAATCGCGAATTCGGAAAGTTTGATCCAAATAGAGCCGCACAAAACGGATACCAACCATTCCCATTTGAAGCAGGAAAAAAAGACGGTATGATTCCAGGGTTTATTGAAGGATTAGAAAAAATGTCATTTGGAGATAAAGCCGTTGTGTTTATTCCTTCTAATTTAGGTTATGGAGCGCAAGGTGCAAATGGTGTAATTCCACCAAATACTAATTTGATTTTCGAGTTAGAAATGTTAGAAAAAATGCCAAGTAAATAATATTAATATTTTAAAACAAAATGAAAACTAAATTAAATCTATTATTAGTATTCCTTTTAGTTATAGCGAATGGCTATGCTCAAAAAGGCACAAAAAAAGTTACTAAATCTAAAATAGTAACGGCACAAACTACAACAGCTAAAACTACAGCTGATGGTATATTTGCTGAATTTGATACTTCAAAAGGGAAAATTGTCGTACAATTAGAATATACAAAAACACCAATAACTGTTGCTAATTTTGTATCATTAGCAGAAGGTACAAATACTATTGTAAAAGCTGATCTAAAAGGTAAGCCTTTTTATAACGGATTAAAATTTCATAGAGTAATCAAAGATTTTATGATACAAGGTGGAGATCCTTTAGGAAATGGTTCTGGAGATCCAGGATACAAATTTAAAGATGAATTTACTGATGCTAAATTTGAAAAAGGAGGAATTTTAGCTATGGCAAATTCTGGCCCAGCAACAAACGGGAGTCAGTTTTTTATCACTCACAAAGACACACAATGGCTAAACGGAAAACATACAATTTTTGGATATGTAGTATCTGGAATGGATGTAGTAAATAAAATAGCCCAAGACGATGTGATAAATAAAGTTACTATTTCAAGAAGTGGAACTGAAGCCAAAAAATTTAATGCTTCAAAAGTTTTTGCCGATTATTATGCTACTAAAGGTGACGATGATAAAAAACAAGCACTTTTAGATGCCGAAAAAAAGAAAAAAGAACTTGAAGCTGCTATAGAAGCTAAAAAAGTTTACACAACACAATATGGTTCTGTTATGGCAGCAAAAGTAGCTTTTTTAGCAAAAACTAAAACTACAGCTACAAAAACAACATCAGGTTTAGAATATGTAATTGTAAAAGGAACAGGAGTAAAACCAGTAGACGGAACAACAATATATGTTCACTATGCAGGTTATCTTGAAGATGGAAGTCTTTTTGACAGTAGTTATGAAGAAATAAATAAAACTTACGGGAAATTCGATGCCAATAGAGCCGCTCAAAACGGATATGCACCGTTTCCTTTTCAAGCAGGAAACAAAGGAGGATTAATACCTGGTTTTCTTGAAGGTTTAAATATGCTATCATTTGGAGATAAAGCAACTTTGTTTATCCCTTCAAGTCTAGGTTACGGAGCAAATGGTGCTGGAAATGTAATTCCGCCAAATGCAAATATTATTTTTGAAGTAGAAATTTTACAAGCTTTGCCTACAAAATAATAAAGCTTATAAATTCAAATAAAAAGGGAACAAAATAATGTTATTTTGTTCCCTTTTTATTTAATAACTTGTTTTAGTTATCCTTTAAACTTCCAATCAAATTCATCTTTATCATTTATAGTCGCTCCCAATTCAAACCTAATTACCTCATTATATTCGACCTGAAAAATCATCCAATTACTTTCGTTAAAATAATTATCTACTGTATCAAAATTTTCAATTTCAAGAGATTTAATGCCTTTATTTGTAACATTTTGCTCCACTTCTTTAATTGACTTTCCAATAATTTTTTCTGAAAACAATTCTAAATCAGGGTTTGAACTTATCATGTAACCCAACTTCAAATTCTCATCTTCATAAAATGTTAATCGTAATTTTTTATTATTATATAAAAAAATAACATTATTCTCGTCGTCTTTGTATTGCTTATCAGGATTACCATAAATAGTTATAACGTCCTTTTGCTTCATACCAAAGATGAGTTGGTCGATTCCTGTTTTTGGGTTTATTTTCATAATTTATTTTTTAAATTTTCTTTAACGGTATCAAACCACTCATCACGAAGAATACTCAAAATGATACTGTCTCGTCTTGTTCCGTCTAGTTTTGTCATATTACTTCTCAAGACACCATCTATTTTACAACCAATGCTTTTCATTGCTGCTTTACTGCGTTCGTTTGCATTGTCAGCACGAAATTCTACTCGTTCCATATTCATTTTTTCGAAAGCAAATTCGAGTAATAAATATTTACAATGTTTGTTGAGTCCTGTTCCGTGAAATGGTTTTCCGTACCAAGTATAACCCAATTGTAAGGTTTTATTACTAAGCTGAATATCATAAAAACGGGTGCTTCCAGCA
Organism: Flavobacterium sp.; assembly: GCF_039932285.1. Classification (GTDB taxonomy): domain Bacteria; phylum Bacteroidota; class Bacteroidia; order Flavobacteriales; family Flavobacteriaceae; genus Flavobacterium. The sequence goes on along the minus strand of NZ_JBDTQE010000043.1, from coordinate 9,172 downwards.
TATTCATTTGTTCGTTTGTCGAAAACTACAAAGGCATATTCAGTAAGTTTTTCTCTATTGTTTAATGCAAATTGAATGTAGTTTCTAAAATTCTCTTCTCCAATTGCTGGCAAAGAGGAATATTTCCATATGTCTTGGTTTTGCAACGATTCTGTAAATAAATTAGTAAAATGCAATTCTTGCAAAGGTTCTAATCGAACGAAATCGTCTTCTAAAATGTAGTTTGTGGCAAAATCGAAATTCATAACATTATATTTTTAAACAAAATGCATTTTTGAACCATATAAGGCATGTAAGAGTATTTAAGTTGGACTTTATAATTTATAAAAGCATTACTCATTAAATTCGTCATGTCGTTCTGGAACTTGCGGATCATATAACGGACATTTGTATTCTTCGAGAATATCTACTAGTTTGTCCATCGTTTTTCCTTCGGTGCCGTAGCAATCTATTTTGATGCTTTGTGGTGTTGTTCTTATGTGAAAGACTCCTACTCCTTCGTCATTTTTCCAGCTTTTCTCATCTACTTTTTCCCATTTTGAGAAAACGTTTGCAATCCGATTTAAGATTACTTCGATGGGTAAATCTTCGAGTCCGTCGACTATTTCTTCATCTGAAATGGATTCGTAAACCAAATGATGATTTAAGTAAATTCCTTCTTTATAATTCCAAAATACTAGTTCGTACATAATTATTTTTTTGCCCACGGATAGCGCGGATTTATACTGGTCAGAACGGATTTATTATATTATTACTGAAAATTACAAATATTTTAGCCCCGATTACAGTGAAAATCCTTTTCTTTTTTTTCTTTAAAAAAAGAAAAGATTGAAACGAAAAGCGGGAATAGCTTCTAAAAAATCTAATATTCGAAAGTTCCGTATTGGGATTGTATAGTTAGTTTTTTATTTTCGCTTGCTTCTACTCTACCCACAATTTGGGCATCGACGCCAAATGATTTTGAGATTTCGATGATATTATTTGCTATGTTTTCTGGAACATAAATTTCCATTCGGTGACCACAATTAAAAACTTGGTACATTTCTTTCCAATCCGTTTTTGACTGCTCTTGTATGAGTTTAAAAAGTGGTGGAACTGGGAATAAATTGTCTTTTATAACGTGCAAATTGTCTATAAAATGTAAGATTTTTGTTTGTGCTCCTCCGCTACAATGCACCATTCCGTGTATGTCGTTTGGCGTGTAGTTTTCTAATATTTTTTTGATGATTGGCGCATAGGTTCTTGTTGGAGAAAGTACTAATTTTCCTGCATCTATTGGAGAGTTTTCTACTTTATCTGTTAGTTTTACGCTTCCTGAATACACCAATTCGTTGGGTACTTGTGCATCGAAACTTTCTGGATATTTTTCTGCTAAATACTTGTCGAAAACATCGTGACGCGCAGAGGTAAGTCCGTTACTTCCCATACCGCCATTATATGATTTTTCGTAATTTGCTTGACCAAAAGACGCCAATCCCACGATGACATCACTGGGTTGAATGTTGGCATTATTTACTACATCTTTGCGTTTCATACGAGCCGTTACGGTCGAATCGACAATAAGTGTTCTCACAATATCGCCTACATCGGCAGTTTCGCCACCTGTAGAATGTATGGTTACACCGAAGGTTTTAAGTTCGGCAATTAGTTCTTCGCTTCCGTTGATAATAGCAGAAATTACTTCGCCTGTTATCAGGTTTTTATTACGCCCGATGGTTGATGATAACATAATATTATCGGTTGCGCCAACGCATAATAAATCGTCGATATTCATGATTAATGCATCTTGGGCAATGCCTTTCCAAACAGACATGTCGCCTGTTTCTTTCCAGTACATATAAGCCAAAGACGATTTTGTTCCTGCGCCATCTGCGTGCATGATGAGACAATATTCTTCGTCGTTTGTTAAGTAATCTGGAACAATTTTGCAGAATGCTTTGGGGAATAATCCTTTGTCGATATTTTTGATGGCGTTGTGCACATCTTCTTTGCCTGCGGAAACGCCACGAAGTGCATATCTTTTTGAAGTATCAGAACTCATTTTAGTTTGTGTTGTTGTAAGGCAAAGATAACAAATTGAATTACGAATTGCGAATTACGAATTACGAATTTTTTACTTTTCTAGAATTAAGATTTCAACTCGGCGATTGGCTAGTTTTTCTGAATCATTTTTTTCTGGAATTTTATAAACTGGTTTTGAACTCCCAAAGCCTTCGTGAAATACTCTAGCAAATAAAATGTCTTTTTCTACTAAATAAGTATAAATAGCCTGCGCTCTTTTGCTAGATAGTTTTACATCTTTCATATCTGTATTACAGCAAATGTGTCCGTTTATTTTAATTTTTAAATTTGGATTTTGCTTCATAATGTTATACAATTCCAATAAGATTGGTTTCGATTTTTCTACAACTTTATCGGAATCAATATAAAAATAAATATTATCGATAGTAATCACATCTCCTTTTTTAGCGTTTTTAAATTTGGTTAACAAAGATTTAGTTTCTTTATCAATTTTAGATTTTATATCGCTATCCGTAGGGATTTCTTCATTTGTTAAAACGCTAATTTTTTGTTGTTTTGGAAGATTGTAAAAAAGAGTTACTTTTCTATTTTCGCTCTGGTTATTTGACAATTTAAAATCTTTACCAAACGGCATTAATTCTACATTTTCGTTTAACTGTAATTTGTTTTCTTTCAAGATTTTAATTACTTCATTTATTCTTTTGGCAGACAATTCTTTGTTGTACGATTTGTCATCTACACTGTCGCAGTAACCATATATTTTAGTTACTTCGGCTTTTGGATTTTCTGAAATCCAATTTTGAAAGATTTTAGCGGAACTTTCATTGGGAACATCAATATTAAAATCAAAAAAAACATCGAACTTTTCTTGTGAATAAGTTGTTATTGACAACAATAAAAAAAGTAAAATGTAACGTGTTTTCATAATAATTAATTTTCGATAACTTCAATTTCTACTCGGCGATTGGCAGCTCGTTCTTCTTCTGTATTTTCTGGTAAAGGAAATAATGGAATCGAGCTTCCAAAACCTTTGAAACTCATTCTTGTTTTTTCTATTCCATTAAGTTCTAAAAATTGCTTTACAGCTTTCGCTCTTTGCGTTGACAAATCTTTCCTATCGACAGAAACGCAACACAAGTGACCGTGAATACTAATTACCATTTCTGGTCGTTGTTGCATAACAAGTAAAAGCTCATATAATTTCCCTCGAGAATCATTGGTGACCGCAAAAGTATTCAGGATAAAATTAAGGTTGTTTAGTTTTAATTTAGTTCCTGGTTCTGCATAACAAAGTTCATCCATAAACTTGACATCGAGTTTGTATTCTGATTTCGTTCCGTTAAAATTATCTATTACCACTTTGTCAGGAAAAACAATTGGTTTCTTGGTTTTGGTGATTTTTTTAGATTTTAAACCTAAAATCTCCTCTTCATGAATAATGTCTTTTGACAGTAAATAATAAATAGTTACCTTTCTATTTTCAGATTTATTTTTTGATTGTTGAAAGTTTTCACCAAAGTTTCTGGTTTTAAAATCTTCTCTAATTTTCACTTTATCCTTTATACTTTGATATACTTTATCTACTCTTTTTGAAGCTAGTGAATCATTATACTGATTGGTTCCATCTTCATCAGTATAACCATTTATTGATAGAATTTTGCTTGTTGGATTTTGACTTATCCAAGTTTGAAGTTCTTTATTTTCTAATATTGACAATTCAGATTTATTACTATCAAAATATACAGAGAATTGCTCTTGCGCATCTGCTAGATAAATATTGACAAAAAATAATATGTATATAAAAAATTTCTTCATTGTAATTAATTAACCCTATTTATTGTAAAATATTGTTGATTAGTCAAAAACAATACCAATAAAAAAGCCATTTGATTTCTCAAACAGCTTCAAATATAAGTAAAAGTCTCAAGTCAAAAAGTTTTAAAGTCAGAAAGTCTATTATTTTGGAGATTTATTTTTGATAGAACAAAAAAAGTCGAATATCTTAAAGTTTCAGATATTCGACTTTATAACTTTTGACTAATTACTATTTTGTAAACAACAACTCTCTATATTTTGTTAATGTCCAACTTTCGTTATCTACTAATAATTCTAATTTATCGCAGTGTTCGCGAATATCATCAAAATATGGTTTTACTGCATCACAATAAGCTTCTGCCATTTTTTGAGCATCGGTTAGGATATTTGCTTCTTTTCTGGCATCGATCATTTGCTCTACTTTGGTATTAATACCTTCAATATGCTCAGAAATTTCTTTGATCAAAACGATTTGTTCTTTACCAATTTTTTTGAAATCCTCTCCAAAAATATCTTTCAATCCTTTTACATTTTCTATTAATGTGTTTTGGTATTTAATCGCCGTTGGAATCACATGATTTCTAGCAATATCCCCTAAAACACGCCCTTCAATTTGAATTTTTTTAGTGTATTCTTCCAATTCAATTTCGTAACGAGCCTCAACCTCAACATGGTTCATCACGTTCATTTCAGAAAATAAATCCAATGCTTGTTTAGAAACTTTGGCTTTCAATGCTAATGGTGTCGTTTTAAAATTACTCAACCCACGTTTTTTAGCCTCTTGTTCCCAAGCGTCGCTATAACCATCTCCTTCAAAAAGAATTTTCTTAGAATTTTTGATATATTCTCTTAAAACATTAAAAATAGCATCGTCTTTTTTCATGTCTTTGCCATCAATCAAAGCATCGACTTCTTTTTTGAAATCTTTCAATTGTTTAGCAACAATAGTATTTAAAGTTGTCATGGCATTGGCACAATTTGCAGAAGAACCAACAGCTCTAAACTCAAATTTGTTTCCTGTAAATGCGAATGGAGAAGTTCTGTTTCGATCAGTATTATCTAAAAGTACGTCTGGAATTTTCCCTACTACATTTAGTTTTAAATCTGTTTTCTCTTCTGGCGAAAGTTTACCAGTTGTAACCCCTTCCAATTCTGCCAAAACTTTCGTTAATTGCTCTCCAATAAATACTGATATAATTGCTGGAGGCGCTTCGTTTGCACCTAATCTGTGGTCGTTAGTTGCTGTTGCAATAGCCGCACGAAGTAATTCTTCATAATCATTTACCGCTTTGATCGTATTGATAAAAAATGATAAAAACTGAAGGTTACTCATTGGCGTTTTACTAGGACTTAACAAATTAATTCCTGTATCAGTCGCTAATGACCAGTTGTTGTGTTTTCCAGAACCGTTTACTCCTTTGAATGGTTTTTCGTGAAACAATACTTTAAAATCATGACGTTCTCCCACTTTTTGCATCACATCCATTAATAATGAATTGTGGTCTACAGCAAGGTTTGTTTCTTCAAATATAGGCGCCAACTCAAACTGATTTGGTGCTACTTCATTATGACGTGTTTTTACTGGAATTCCAAGATACATACATTCTTGTTCTAGCTCACGCATATAATTTAATGCTCTCGTAGGAATTGAACCAAAATAATGGTCGTCTAATTGTTGTCCTTTTGCAGATGTATGTCCTAGCAAAGTTCTACCAGTCATTACAATATCAGGACGTGAATTTGCTAAAGCAGTATCTATCAAGAAATATTCTTGTTCCCAACCCAAAGTAGCAGTTACTTTTTTTACATTTTTATCAAAATATTTACAAACATCTACCGCCGCTTGATCTATCGAATGTAAAGCACGTAATAGTGGCGTTTTATAATCTAAAGCTTCTCCGGTATAGGATATAAAAACTGTTGGAATACATAACGTTGTACCAAAAATAAATGCTGGAGATGTTGGATCCCAAGCCGTGTAACCACGCGCTTCAAATGTATTTCTGATTCCTCCGTTTGGAAAACTTGAAGCGTCCGGCTCTTGTTGTACTAATTGTGCACCACCAAATTTTTCGACTGCATCGCTTCCATCATAAGAAGTTTCAAAAAACGCATCGTGTTTCTCGGCAGTGGTTCCTGTAAGTGGTTGAAACCAGTGGGTATAATGAGTTACACCTTTAGACAATGCCCATTCTTTCATTCCCATTGCGATATAATCGGCTAACTTTCTGTCAATTTTTGTTCCGTGCTGTACGGCATCTTTAACTCCTTTATGCGCATCTGAAGTAAGAAACTGCTTCATTGCTTTGTCATTAAACACATTTGCACCGAAAATATTAGATTTTCTATCGGCTTCTTCAAATTTTACAGATTTTCTACCCGATGCTTCTTTTAATGCTTGAAAACGAATTGTTGACATAAAAATTGATTTTTAAAAATTATACCCCATTAATTATGATACAAATATATAAAATTTTATCAAAATAAAATTTTAACCCCTATTTTTTTTAGGGTTAAATTTTAAAAAATACAAATCTTTAATTATCAATTGCCAATTACCTATTGTCAATTATGAATTCTTATCTTTGCGTTAGAATTATTTTTTCCTCAATTTTTTTGAGGCGCGTAATTCGTAATTTTTAATTCGTAATTAGATATTATGGTAGTTTGGATTTTATTTTTTGCAATGGTTTTTATCATTTTAGCGCTTGATTTAGGTGTTTTTAATAAAACCCCTCATATTATAAGCACAAAAGAAGCCAGCAAATGGACTGCAATTTGGGTTTCGTTATCTTTTGCTTTTTCAGGCGTGATTTATTGGCTATACGGAACTGACTATATTGCAAATCCGAATCATTTAACACAAACAGGTGCAGCTTTAAAATTCATAACAGGTTATTTAATCGAATTATCACTAAGTGTCGATAATATATTTGTAATTGCTATTATTTTCGCTTCTTTTAAAATAGCTCAGAAGTATCAGCATAGAGTCCTATTTTGGGGAATTCTTGGTGCTATAATTTTTAGAGGTTTAATGATTACGTTTGGGGTAATACTTATAAATAAATTTAGTTGGACAACTTATTTATTTGGAGTTTTCTTAATTTTCACCGCTGTAAAAATGCTTTTTTCTAAGGACGAAGAAGATTTTGACCCTAAACATTCATTCGTTTACAAAACAATTGGAAAATTAATTCCTATTACTCACGAAAGTCATAAAGAGCACTTTTTTATTAAAATTAATAATAAAAATTTTGCCACACCTCTTTTTGTTGCCTTAATAGTCATTGAAGTGATGGATGTTCTATTTGCTGTAGACAGTGTTCCTGCTATTTTAGCTATTACTTCCGATGCTTTTTTAGTTTTCAGTTCTAATATATTTGCTATTCTTGGATTGCGTTCTATGTATTTCTTTTTGTCTAATATGTTAGAAAAATTCAGTTATTTAGAATATAGTTTAATTGCTATTTTAAGTTTTGTAGGTCTAAAAATGTTATTGCACGATTATATTGAAATCCCGGAATGGGCATCGTTAGGTTTTATAGCTGTTTCGCTATTGGTTGGGATTTTAGTTTCATTAAAAATGGGTGACGAAGCGGAGCTAAATGATTAATTAACAAACGATTTGAAATATTTACTTAAATCCAAAAGATGAATTTCTTGCGGATTATTAGCTAATACAAACTTTAAATGTTCGTTTGTGATGTAATAATGTAAACCGTCATTTGTCGAAATTCCTTCTATTTGCAAAAAACGAGGTTTTAGATTAATCTTTCTTTTATTGCCCTCGAAAAAATGAGTTTCTTTAAAATCATAAAACAAATTAACAAACGGCTTTCCATTTCTGGTATATCCGCAAAGAGCTAAAATATTTTTTGATTCTAAATAAGTGGCTCCTGTTACCAAGCCTTCAATATCATAAACTTCCTTTTGTTGAGCAATATATTTTCCTGGCGTTTTTGGTAATGAATAAATTGTGGTTTGCTTGCTTTTCCATTCTTTGGTAAAAAGAAAAATGCTATCCTTTGTAACCACAAAAGCTTCACAGTCATAATTGGTTTTATTTGCAAATTGTCTGGTAAAGTTAGTTTGATTTGAATATTTGAATTCTATTTTATCTATTACTGGATTACTCGCCAATAATGAATTTTTCTCGATTCGTATAATATGTAAATTAGTTCGATTACCAGATGCATTATTTCCGAAATCGCCTATGTACATATAATTTTCGTCTTGCGATATTTCTTCCCAATCGGTATTTGTAACATGAGGCAAATTATATGTTTCTAGAATTTATCCGTTTATAGTATCTAATGCATACAAATTTGTATCTGTATCATCATTGTGAGTCCAAAGTCTATTATTCCATTGAATAAGTCCAGAGGTTTCTTTTAATTTTTGATTTAATACAAAAGTATTCGTAAGATTTATTGCTTCATTTTTGTAAACACAACTTCCATCATTAATAGTCGCTTTACTATTATAGTTTTTCGCCAAAACATCTGTACAACCTAAAGTTTGTGATATTCCTTTTATGGAAATTAGAAGACAAAAGAATAGCAATCGAAAATTCATAAATTCTTTTTTACAAATGTACTATTTCAATAAATAGATCGCATAAAAAAGAGATTGCATTACACAATCTCTTTTTCATCAACATAACAATTTAAAAACTAAATTCTATTTTTTATTATTTTCGAATCATCAAGATTGTATGCTTTTATTACGGCATTATAATCTGAATAATCAATCGCCATTTTATTACCAAAATATCCTGGCACAATTACAATTCTAAAGGTTTGATTTTGTGTCCATGTTGATGATAATGTATTCAAATCGAAGTTGGCACCAAGAAAAATATTTACATCATATTTTGTAAAATCAAAATTATAATCTAACTCACCACTCGCTCCTAAATAATAGGTTTGTGGCATTTGCCTCCAAACATCGGCACCATTTACAACATCATATAAATGATATACTAAAACCATATCCGAAGCATAAATAGAATTATTGAAAGTAATTAGTCTTTTGTAATTATTTCCTGAATTGAAAGAAATAGTATACTCAAGAACTTCGCTAATCGTATCGTTATCTACTTGTGTTTGCGTTTGTGGAGTGTCATTTACTGTACAACTTTGTAGCGATATCATACTGATAAAAGCTAGCAATAAGGTAATTTTTTTACTCATGATTTTTATATTTAAATTTTGGAATTCGTGAATCTTCGATTTCATGCTTTTGTGGTTTTTATGATTAATGTTATTTAATACTATTCATTAACTGTGCCAAAGTTTATTTTGGAACCTATTCCTTGCTTCAAAACGATTATAAA
>NZ_JBDTQE010000042.1:0-24531 GCF_039932285.1 Flavobacterium sp. | reverse complement strand
GTAGTGGTTTTGGGGCTTCAGGTAGTTTTGGAAAAAGTGGAGATGATGGTGGAGACACAAACGGAGAAGGTTCTGGGTTTGTTAGATTTGACGGGTTTAGAGGTAATTCAGGTGGTGGTATATCAGCAAATTTCACAAATGGAAATAGTATAGCAAAACGCACATGGTCTGATATTAATGGAGATGGTTTGTCAGACTTAATTACAATTGACTCTAATAATAATGCACAAGTATCTTTAAATAATGGTACAGGTGTAAATAGTAGTTATTCTGTTATTAATTTGCCTTTATTTTTTAGTAAATCATCAGGTATTTCAGGAGGATTGGGTGTAAACAAATGGCAAGGGAGTCTTGAGGCGGGATTGTCGTTAACCACTAGTTGGAATAGTACAAATAATACTATGATTGATATAAACGGTGATGGATTAATGGATCTAGTGAGTGCTGACAATTCTATTGGTGTTCGTCTAAATGCTGGAAACCACTTTGTGGACTTTGGGAATTGGGCTTCAAACTATAATTTGAAAAGGGAATCGGCTTCAATAGGAGCATCAATAAATGTAGGTGCTTCATTTGCTTTAATTTGGAGAATCTTCGGAATTCCTTTTAAAATACCAGCAATTAATGTAAACGGAACACCACTTTCAACTTCTACAAATAGAACTTATAAATCAATTACAGATTTTGATGGAGACGGATACCCTGATTTAATGGAAGAAGTTGATCCAAGTACTGTCAAAGTATATTCGTCAAGAATAAGAAGAACTGATATGCTTAAATCTGTGACTAATCCATTAGGAGGGAAATTTACAGTAGATTATAAAGTTCAAAAAATTGACTATAACAATCCAAATCCTAAATGGGCAATGACTGGATTGGTTATAGAAGATGGTTATAACAAAGTAAATGATGGAAGAGATGTTTATAAAAAAGAGTTTGTTTATGAAGATGGAAAATATGATCGTAGAGAACGTGATTTTTATGGCTACGAAACAGTAAAAGTTGTCGAATATAATTTAGATGAGAATAATAAACCAACTACGGTTTACAGAACTTCTATTTCCAAGTATCATAATAACAGTTATTTTCTTAATGGTTTATTAAAAGAAGCCTATGTAACCAAAGGAGATGATGAAACTAAAATATATTCTAGAACAGTTAATAATTATGAAATTAAGGCACTTGACATAACAAATAACAAATTATTGCCAAGCTCTAATTTACCTAGTAATTATGATGTAGGGGGTTCTGAAGGACGTCGTTCTGCTGCTGTAGTTTTAACAAAAACGGAAAATTATTTATATGAATTAGCACCAACACCTTTATTAACTACTGGAGTTTCTATGATCTATGATGACAAAGGACGGGTTATAACTTATATTGATTCAGGTAATATAACCAATCCGAATGATGATTATTCTTCACAAATAACTTATCATAATGATCCGAGTTTGACCAATAAAAACATCATTACTATCCCTAAAAGCATTAAAGTTTATGTAGGTACTAATGTAGTAAGAGAACGATCAACTCTTGTAAATACCACTAATGGAAATATAACTCAAGTAAATGCAAAAATTGATGCTACAAATAATGCAGTTACCAATTTAGATTATGACACCTATGGTAATTTGAGAAACATTATATATCCACCAAATTATGTGGGTAATAGTATGACTTACAATTATACGTATGATACCGAAAACAATAAGTATGTTGTACAAATCAATGATGCTTTTGGTTATTCTTCGAGTGCTATTTATGACGCCCGATTTGATAAAGTAATAGAAACAACAGATTTAACAGGGAATAAAATGCAATACCAATACGATTCGTTTGGTAGAACTACAATAGTAAGAGGACCTAAAGAAATTGCAGCGAACAAACCATACACCCTTAAATTTCAATATTATCCAAGATTTATAAATGCTAGTGGGATTTCAGGAGTTACAGCAACAAATTTTGTTCCTGTTGCTTTAACTAAACATTACGATTTACAGCACCCTACTAATGATATTGAAACCTATACTTTTATAGATGGTTTAGGGAGACCTATTCAAATTAAAAAAGACATATCAATTAATACGGGCACTACTGTATCTCCAAAATTTATTGAAGCCATGTCATTATCTGGAAAAGTTTTTTATGATGAATTTGGAAGAGCTATAAATCAATACCATCCTTATTACGAAGCTAAAACCACGGCAAACAATTTTGTTTTAAATGAATATGCAATTGTTTATAAATCAACATCTGAGTATGATGCCTTAGATCGTCCAATAAAATCGATTGATCCTGAAGGTAATATTAGTACTATGGAATATACTATTGATAACGATGTATCCAGTACTTTGGCAATAAAAACAAAATCAGTAGTACAACAAAACGCTAGTCAACAAGTAATTACAGAGTCATATAAGGATACTAATGGAAGAGTCATTTCTGCTAAAAATATAGGACCTAATGGTGATATTTGGACAAAATTTAATTACAATGCCATAGGTGAATTGCTAGATTATACCGATGCAGAAAATATTGCTACTAGTTATAAATATGACATGCTAGGTAGAAAAAAAGAGATTAAACATCCTGACAATGGCAAAACTATATATGAGTATGATAATGCCAGTAACATGCTAAAGTTACAAACGGCTAATTTAGCAAATGATCAATCTATTCCAATTAATGATCGTTTTGTGAAATATGAATACGATTTTAACCGATTATCAAAAGTGAATTATCCTGTTACTGCCTCAGGAAATAATATTAGTAATGTTCGTTATGTATATGGAGCCTCAGGAGCAGGGAATGATACTGGAAGACTAATAGAAGAATATGATGCCACAGGTTATCAAAAATTTAAATATGGCGTTATGGGCGAAATGATACAAAATGATCGTGTTATTGTTGGACCAAATATTCCTACTCGAAGTTTCAAAACCATTTATGAATACGATAGCTGGAACAGGATAATAAGTTTAAAATATCCAGACAATGAAACTGTAAATTATGTCTATGATTTAGGTGGTAATTTAAATCAAATGGCAGGTACTGTAAACAATCAGGAATACAAATATATAGAACGTATAGACTATGATCATTACGAACAACGTACCTATTTGAAGTATGGGAACAAAACGGAAACTTTCTATAATTACACCCCTAGTTTACGAAGGTTAAATAATTTGAATGTAAAAACAGCTGCTTCTCAAGATTTATTTAATAATAAGTATGATTATGATAAGGTTGGAAATGTTACTAGTATTGTAAATAGTGCATTGCCAGTCGCTAACGCAATGGGTGGTACTTACAATCATAATTTTGTATATGATAATTTAAATCGTTTAGTAGGTGCAGAAGGAAAATTTACAGGAAAAAAACCTAGTATTGACTACGCTGCTAATTATACATTAAATATGCAATACAATAATACACATGGTATTGCAAAAAAACAGCAAACACATGTTAAGAATAATGTTGTTTATCAACCTAATACTTATGAAAATAATTACGGTTATTTTGGAGGCACTCATAAAGTAAAATCAATAATAAATGCTACAACACAAGCAGAAGATGACTATGAATATGATTTAAATGGAAATCTTACTAAAAAGACGAGTACTATAGATGGAACAAGACAGTTTTTATGGGACGAATCAAATCGTATGCGTATAGTACAAGACCAAAGCACCATGCAGCATTACATATATGATGGATCAGGAGAGCGCGTACTTAAAGCAAAAACTAATATAGCAACTGTATATCAAAACGGAACACCAGTAACGCCATCTACAGTAACTTTTACAGGTTATACTACTTATGCAAGTCCTTATATCGTTATAGACCCAAATGGTGTATATAGCAAACATTATTATGCAGGATCCCAACGTATTGTAAGTCGTATAGGAGAAAGTGCTATTTCTATTTTTAATTCTTCTGACAGTACTCCTTGTCCTACATGCAAAGAAGATACAGGAACGAATGATGAAAAGACTATTAGACAAACACAAATAGAAGATCTTCAACAACGCTTAGACAAAGCAAAACTAGGCAAAGCAATATTTAAAAAATTTGAGCCTATAAGTTATGATGTAGTCTTAAAAACGATGAGTGAAGACGATGAAAGCAAAGCTGCAGCTGCAGCGACTCCTCCTCCAATGTATTTTTACCATCCTGATCATTTAGGTACAAGTACATTTTTAACAGATGCTAATGGAAATGCATACCAATTTTTCTTAAATTTACCATTTGGAGAAACCATGGCGGAACAAAAAGGAGCAAGTTATTACAAGTCTCCATTTAAATTTAACGGGAAAGAGTTAGATGAAGAAACAGGACTGTACTATTATGGTGCTAGGTATTATGACCCAAAGAGTAGTATTTGGTTAAGTGTTGATCCGTTGGCTGAACAAGGACCAGAAATAAGCCCATATATCTATTGTAATCAAAACCCGTTAAACCTAACTGACCCAGACGGAAGATGGCCAGATTTGCCAAGTTGGAAAAGTATAAAAACTTCTTTCAACAATATGTGCAATAAATTTGAAAGAGATTGCAGAAGAAATTCAAGAGAGATTGCAAGTGCTCCTATTGTCAAATTATATAACAAGGTTTTACAAAAAACAGCTGATGTTTTAAATAAGAATAATACTTATAAAAAAGAAAAAAACGAGACAAGGCATAACAATATTGGGGACTCCATGACAATAAAAGATGGCACTGGAGGGGAAAAAACAGATGGAAAACAAGATGGAAAAACCACGGATATGACTGGTTTAATTGATGCTTCTCCAAGTCCAAATCTGCCTAGCTCCAATCTCGGAAATAAAATAGAGTTAGCCACATCCCCTACTGAATTATATGAAGCAGGTCAGAAAATTGTGGAAGGAACAAAAGAAGTTATTAAGGAAGTAAGTAAGAAAGCAAATAGTAAAGCAGAGAAAACAAATCAATCCGAGTATATTTTTACTCGTTTCGATTCAAATAACTCAAATAATAACATTCAAGTTAGAAACTCTAAATATGATGTCGAACAAAAAAAGAAAAATGACTAATAAATATAAAATCGCCTTATCCCTTCTATTTGTTGCTATCTTTGCAATACTAATATCTGTTTTTTTCTTTAAGAAAGAAAAAGTATATACTTCAAATGAGTATAATTCTAAAGGACAGTTAATAGGGGTAAGTGAATATGTTATCAGGAATAATGATACTATTCTAAACGGAAAGTTTGTAAGATATAATGAAAAAGGAATTAAAATTTCTGAGGGGCAGTTCTTAAATGATGAACCTTATGGTAAATGTTTTTATTATTTTAATGATGGAAAAATAGAATCTATATTCTATCGAAAAAACAGTAAAGTTAATTTAGAATGTACTTATTATGATAAAAGTGGTTTAATTAATAAATATATTCTATGTGATGATGTAGGAAAAACAACATTTTTTATTAAGTTCGATGAAAAAGTAGTAAAAAAGTATGACGGTTATGCGTTATTACCATTGAATCAATGCAAGCTCGATAATGGAAAACAAAAGGCGTTTACTTTAAAGGATACATTAAAAGTGGGTGATGTTATAAAATATGATTATATATTAGCCAATATCCCTTACGCAAAAAGAACCTTTAAAATAGAAAGTGAAGCGATTGATAATTCAAAAAGAACTATTACTAAAAAAGCACCAACACGCATAATAGTTGAAGAAGTTTTAACCAAAAAAGGACTTAACAGAATAAAAGCTATAACACGATATACATTTAATGATAAAGTTACGCCTGTAAAAAACGACACTGTTTCTTTTGACGTGAATGTAAGATAAAAAATGATAGTAGTTTCAAAATTTGAAAAACTTTACCTTTTGGAGAAACCATGGCGGAACAAAAAGGAGCAAGTTATTACAAGTCTCCATATAAATTTAACGAGAAAGATGCTAGATAAAAACATAAAGTACCTAACCTTATTTTTATTACTGATAACCGTATTTTATTCTTGTAAAAAAGATGAAAAAGTTAATCTAGTGAAAACCGATTTTCCTGAAGACAAACAAGTAGCATATTCTGAATATATTATTAATGAAGAAAAAGACACTATTTTAGAGGGTAATTCCACGGTCTATAATTATGACGGAATAAAAATAAGTTCGGGTACTTATAAAAAAGGGGAAATAGTAGGTAAGACAACTTTCTATTATGACAATGGTAATATTAAAAGTATCAACAATAGGGACAATAATCAATTAGATATCGATATTGTTTATTATTATAGAAACGGTAAAGTAGAGCGGTATTCAATGTTTGATGAATTGGAAAACTTGGCTTTTTTTATAAAATTTGACGAACAAGGAAACCCAAAAAATTACAAAGGAAATTGCGTAATTGAGAGGTATCAATATAAAATCAAGTATGCTGAAGAATTTAAAACCAAAATTAATCAGCATCTGAAAGTTGGAGACACATTAAAATACAAGTATATAGTTGCTAATATACCCTATACAAAGCGTAGTTTTAAAATCGAAAATTTATCAGTTGATAATTCAAAAGTTAAAAGAATAATTAAAAAAAGACAGCCTATATATATTGATGTTCAAGAAGTTTTGACTAAAAAAGGAATAAATAGAATCCGAGCAACTGCTCAATATGAGTTTAATGACACCAAAGAAACAGTTATAAAATATACTACTTTTTTTGATGTAAATGTGTATTGAGATAATTTTTCTTAAATTTACCATTTGGAGAAACCATGGCGGAGCGACTGGGTTCGGAAGCTATTACTAAACACCTCATAAGTTTAACTGCAAAGAACTCAATGAAGAAACTAATCTTTATAAATTAGAGAACTAAATAAAACATTTATATTTGTTATTTAATAATATAAATATGAAAAAAAGCTATTTTAAATTAATTTTACTTACTGTTGTATGTATTTTTAAATGCAATACTTCCGTTGCTCAAACTACACTTATCGCAGGAGATATGATGATTATTGGGTGTGATTTGGGAGCAAATACTTTTAGAGTGGTTTTACTAAAAGATATTTCAGCAGGAACAGTAATAAAATATACAGATATTGCTTGGTTAAGTAGTGCGTCAAGCACATGGGAACCTAATAGTTTAGCTTATTCATTTGAAGGAACCATCACTTGGACTACTACTATAAGTCTAGTTTCAGGCACTGTTTTAGATTTAAATTTATTAGGTTCTGGAACGGCTAGTTTAACAACTGTCGGAATTACTCCACTTATTCAATCCATTGTTGTGTCTCAAATGACATCAACTGATGTAGTCCATCCTAATGGAGAAAATTTATTCATCTATCAAGGAAATTCGTCAAACCCGTATTTTATTACAGGGTTTAACAATCTTATTACCAATGCATCACCCACCATTCTAAGCCCTAATGGCTGGACATCTGATGGTTCTTTTATAGGCGGTTTTGCAATTACCACTAACTTACCTAATGGTAATGGCAGCCAAAATGCCTTAACAGATGGTGTTAATGCTCTAGCAATGATTGACCCATGTAGACAAACACAAGTACAATATACAGGTTTAACAACTCCTGCTGATATACCTACTTGGAAGTCACGTTTTATGAATCATGCCAATTGGTCTTGTGGAGCTTCTGGTGTTACAAATTCTATTACCAATTCCATTGCAATTTTACCTCTAGCTAGAAACGAATTTGAATTGTCATCAAAACTAAAAATGTATCCAAATCCAGTATCAAATATTATTACTGTAAATTTTGAAAATTTAACTAACACATTTGTTACAATTTATGATGTAAATGGAAGATTCTTAAAAAAAATAAATCTAAATCAATCATCAAATAAAATTGTAATTTCTGATCTTGAAAGTGGTATCTATTTATTTAAAATTCAATCTGATGAAGGAACGGTTACAAAGCAAATTGTGAAAGAGTAAAAGATAATATTTTCTTTTTACTTAACTTTTCAAAATAAAAAAAGAAGAATTTACAGTTAGAATTTAAATTAAAAACTACATTTATTGATTAATAATTAAATTTCGCCTAAACTCTATAATCTTCTGAATATTTTGCTTTTTTAAACGCATACGGCATTTTATAGAAAATAAAAAAAGGTTTTAATCTTCATTTTACAACTCTCGTTGACTAAATGTTGACTAAAACCTTTATAACTAACTGCAAAGAGGCAGTTTTTGTGGGCGATGAGGGGTTCGAACCCCCGACCCCCTCGGTGTAAACGAGGTGCTCTGAACCAGCTGAGCTAATCGCCCTTTCGGATTGCAATTTTTTGTGTCATTGCGTGTGCAAAGATACACTACTTTTTTACATTTGCAAGCAAAAAACAGAAAAAACTATAAAATTTCTGAAACAACAAAAGTACTTCCGCCAAGATAAAGGAAGTCCGATTTTGATGCGTTTTGCAATGCTTTTTTGTAAGCTTCTGAAACAGAATTGTATACTTTACCTTTTAATTGAAATTCGGCTGCTATTTTTTTTAAAATTGAACCATCTAAACCGCGAGGAATATTGGGTTTGCAAAAATAATAAATAGCATTTTTTGGGAAAAGTGGTAAGATTTCATTTAGATCTTTGTCGTTTACTAGACCTAAAACAATATGCAGGGTATCAAATTTCTCTTTTTGAATTTGATTCATTACAATTTCTAGCCCATTTTTATTGTGTGCTGTGTCGCAAATGACTTTTGGAGATTCGCCAAGTTGTTGCCATCTTCCTTCGAGTCCCGTGTTTTTTACCACATTTAATAAACCAGATTGAATTGCTGTATCAGAAATTTTGAATTTATTCTGATTGTTAATTATCGAAATCGTTTGTAATACGGTCTTTTTATTGTGTTCTTGGTAGTCTCCAATTAAATCGGAAGAATAGGTTTGTGAAATACTATCCGATGCAAAATAAATATCCGAATTACACTCTTTGGCTTTAGTCAAAAATACTTCTCTCGATTCATGAGTATATTCTCCAATTACCACTGGAATATTAGATTTAATAATTCCAGCTTTTTCAAATGCAATAGCCTCGATAGTATTTCCTAAAAACTGGGTGTGGTCTAAACCTATATTTGTAATTACCGAAACCAGTGGCGTAATAATATTAGTTGAATCTAGCCTTCCTCCCATTCCTGTTTCAATAATGGCAACATCAATTTTTTCTTTTACAAAATAATCGAAAGCCAATCCAACGGTCATTTCAAAAAAACTCAAATCATTTTCTTCAAAAAAAAATTTATTTTTAGCTACAAAATTTACAACAAAATCTTCAGAAATTTCGATTCCATTTATTTTAATTCGTTCTCTAAAATCTTTCAAGTGTGGCGAAGTGTATAATCCTACTTTATAACCGGCTTCTTGCAAAACTGAAGCCAACATACTAGAGGTTGATCCTTTTCCGTTGGTTCCAGCAATATGTATTGTTTTTATATGCTTTTCTGGGTTTCCTAAATGACTGGCTAGCAAAATTGTATTGGTCAAATCTTTTTTATACGCTATTGCTCCTTCTAATTGATACATGGGCAATTGTGAAAACAACCAATCTAAAGTTTCTTTATAATTCATATAATACAGTTCAATTCAAAAATTTTGACAACCAACAAAATAATTTTCTTGTTTTTTAGTTTATTATACTATAGAAAATTACCTTTATGCAAAATTGAGATAATTTTTAATATAAATATAGCACTTTACATTTATGATTGGATTTTTTTTACAAGCCACAAACGACACAATAGCAGCAGCAACTGGTGCAGTAATTGAAAATGTCGTAAAAGAGAACGAAATTTCGGTTTTAGAGTTTATACTAAAAGGAGGTTTTTTCCTAATTCCTATTTCGTTATTATTATTTTATACGATTTATGTCATTGTAGAACGTTATATATACCTAAGAAAACATACAAAATACGATACTCATTTAATGAAAGATATCAGAATTCATCTTAATTCTGGTAATATAGATATGGCTATTGCTACCGCCGAAAAAGACACTACTGCTTCTGGAAACGTAATCAAAGAAGGAATTTATACCATAGGAAGACCTATTGCCGAGATAGAATCGAATATGGAAAAAGTAGCCAATATCGAAATTGGACAAATGGAAAGACGCTTAGGTCATTTAGGCCTTATTGCTGGTATTGCGCCTACATTGGGTTTTATTGGAACTATTGGTGGAGTGATCAAGATTTTCTATAGCATTTCAATTACTGAAAATATTAGTATTGGAAATATTTCTGGCGGGTTATACGAAAAAATGATTAGCTCTGGATCTGGTCTTTTAGTAGGTATTATCGCCTACTCTGCTTACCACTTGTTTAATGGTGTAATAGATAGTTTTTCTCTAAATATACAACGCCATGTATTAGAATTTGTAAACATAATTCAAAGACCAAATGCCACAAATAAAACGAAATAAACGATTTCATGCAGAAATAGCAACCTCGTCACTAAGTGATATCATGTTCTTTTTGTTGCTATTTTTTCTTATCATTTCTACATTGGCTAATCCTAATGTGATTAAAATGACATTACCAAAAGCAAAAGCAACTGAAAAAACCAACAAGCAACTCATAACATTATCTGTTACTGAGGATAAGAAATTTTACCTCGACAAACAAGAAGTTCCGTTTAGTGAGCTAGAAGTTACATTACTCACAAAAATGGGCGGTGCTAAAGACCAAGCAGTTGTGGTTAGAATCCCTTATAATCTACAAGTTCAGGATTTAGTCGATGTGTTACAAATAGGTGTAAAAAACAATTTAAAATTTGTAATTGCAACCAGTTCGAGTAAGTAAAATTAATAAATGATTTGAAATACTAGAACAAAATACGCTTTTTATTAAAATTAAATATTCCGAAAATAAACATGAAGTTTACTTTCGGAATATTTAATTTATATGCGGATTTTATTTTTAAAATTATTTTAATTACTAGGTAAAGATTTCTTCTTTTCCATCATATTTACATCTTCAGGAACAACAACTGTACCTTTTATTTTTAAAGGAGTCATACCGCCATCGTAATTTATCGCATTCGATTCTACAGTGATAGTTTTTCTAATAGGACCTGGATTCATATTATATTTTACATCTATTTTTCCTGTTTTTCCAGGCAAAATAGGATCCGTTGGTTTAGTAGGAACTGTACAACCGCAAGATGATTTTACATCTTTAATAATAAGTGGAGCATCTCCAGTATTAGTAAATTCAAAAGTTCTAATACCATTGTCACTATTTTTAGACACAGTACCATAATCAATAGTGTTATCTTTATCTTTAAATTCAATTTTAGCACCACTTTGTGCTTTCGATGCAAAACTTAAAGTAATAATTGCTATAAATGTAAAAAAATTTTTCATTTCAATTTAATTAAAAATTATTCGTAAAAATAGATTTGTTTCAGTAAACATACAAATATTTTAACTCTCTTTTTATATTTAATCAGTTTACCTACTTTTGCATACAATTACAAAAAGCATACCAAAGTTTTTTATCCTTTTCTAGGAGCATAACTTTTGCTTTCTGTACAACATTATTCCTGCTGTTCGCTAAATCTTTTTTTTTAAAGAAAAAAAGGATATCGCTTCCATCAGGGCTAAAAATCAAATCAGTCGTTCTAAAGAACCAACTAAACAAATAAATTTAAAATTTTAAGTACCAAGATTTTTTAAATCTGATATCTAAAATCTAATATCTAAAATCAGAAAATGACAATTCCAGCACAATTCAACGCCAAAGAAACTGAACAAAAATGGTATGACTATTGGATGAAAAACAAGTATTTTCATTCCAAACCAGACCATCGTACGCCATATACTATAGTAATACCTCCACCCAACGTGACTGGAGTACTACACATGGGACACATGCTAAACAATACTATACAAGATGTGCTTATTCGTCGTGCGAGATTGAAAGGATTCAATGCTTGTTGGGTTCCTGGAACAGATCACGCTTCCATTGCAACCGAAGCAAAAGTTGTGGCAAAATTAAAAGCCGAAGGAATAAATAAAAATGATTTAACGCGTGAGGAATTCCTTAAACACGCGTGGGAATGGACCGACAAATATGGCGGAACAATTCTCGAACAACTCAAACAACTAGGTTGCTCTTGCGATTGGGACAGAACCAAGTTTACTATGGATCCTGACATGTCAGCCTCTGTCATAAAATCATTTGTAGATTTATACAACAAAGGACAAATATACCGTGGTTATCGTATGGTAAACTGGGATCCAGAAGCTAAAACCACACTTTCTGATGAAGAAGTAATTTTCGAAGAACGTCAAGGAAAATTATATTTTATCAAATACAAAATAGAAGGAAGTGAAGACTTCTTAACTGTGGCAACCACAAGACCTGAAACTATTTTCGGAGATAGTGCCATTTGTATCAATCCAAATGATGAGCGTCATACACATCTAAAAGGTAAAAAAGCGATTATCCCAATTTCTGGAAGAATAATTCCTATTATCGAAGATGAATATGTCGATTTAGAATTCGGAACAGGTTGCCTAAAAGTGACACCTGCTCACGATATGAATGACAAAACGTTAGGCGAAAAACACAATCTGGAGATTATCGATATTTTCAACGAAGATGCTACGCTAAACAGTTTTGGATTGCATTATCAAGGTAAAGATCGTTTTGTAGTTCGTGAAGAAATATCAAATGAATTAGAAACTTTAGGTGCCATTTCTAAAATAGAAGATCACATCAATAACGTAGGAACATCAGAAAGAACAAAAGCGGTTATCGAGCCTCGTTTGTCTGACCAATGGTTCTTACGAATGGAAGATTTAGTAAAACCAGCCATCAAAGCAGTTCTAGAAACGGAAGAAGTAAAATTATATCCTTCTCGTTTCAATAATACGTATCGTCACTGGTTAGAAAATATCCGTGATTGGAATATTTCCCGTCAATTGTGGTGGGGACAACAAATTCCAGCTTACTTTTATGGTAACGGAAAAGAAGATTTTGTCGTAGCGGAAAGTATTGAAGAGGCTTTAGAATTAGCCAAAATTAAAACTTCAAACGCTCAACTTCAAACTTCCGATTTAACACAAGATGCCGATGCTCTAGATACTTGGTTCTCTTCTTGGTTGTGGCCAATGGCTGTTTTTGGTGGAATTCTTGATCCTGAAAACGAAGATTTTAAATATTATTATCCAACAAATGATCTAGTTACTGGTCCAGATATTTTATTTTTCTGGGTAGCTAGAATGATTATTGCAGGTTACGAATATACTGGAAAGAAACCGTTTTCGAATGTGTATTTAACAGGATTGGTTCGTGATAAACAACGTCGTAAGATGTCTAAATCATTAGGTAATTCTCCAGGACCATTAGGTTTAATTGAGAAATTTGGTGCCGATGGTGTTCGTGTAGGCTTATTGTTAAGTGCTTCGGCAGGAAACGATATCATGTTCGACGAAGAACTGTGCAACCAAGGAAAAGGATTTACAAACAAAATCTGGAATGCTTTCAAACTCATAAAAGGTTGGGAAGTTTCTGAAACTATTCCGCAACCAGAATCTTCAAAAGTTGCAATAGAATGGTATGAAGCTAAATTACAACAAACTTTATTAGCTATCGAAGATGATTTCGAAAAATACAGAATTTCCGATGCTTTAATGGCCATTTACAAATTGGTTTGGGACGATTTCTGTTCGTGGTTTCTAGAGATGATAAAACCAGCTTATCAAAAACCTATTGATAGCGTAACTTTTTCAAAAGCAATAGAAATGTTGGAAAAAAACTTAAAACTGTTGCATCCATTCATGCCTTTCTTAACGGAAGAAATTTGGCAAATCATTGCCGAAAGAAAACCAGAAGAAGCATTAATAATTTCTACTTGGCCAGAAATGAAACCATTTAACGAAAGTCTAATTTCAGATTTTGATACTACAATCGAAGTGATTTCAGGAATCAGAACTATCAGAAAAGATAAGAATATTCCGTTTAAAGATACTATCGAAATAAGAATTGTAAATAACGATAAGGCTTCTACTTATTTTGATTCGGTAGTGACCAAATTAGGAAATATTACATCGTTAGAATATGTTTCTGAAAAAGTAGAAGGTGCATTATCGTACCGAGTAAAATCGAACGAATATTTTATTCCAATTACGGGAAATATCGATGTGGAGGCTGAAATTTCTAAATTGACAGAAGAATTAAATTATACGAAAGGTTTCTTGAAATCAGTACAAGGAAAACTATCCAACGAGAAATTTGTTGCTGGAGCTCCAGAAAAAGTGCTAGAAATGGAATGCAAAAAAGAAGCCGATGCTTTAGCAAAAATTGCTACAATCGAGCAAAGTTTGGCTAGTTTAAAATAACATAAAATCCCACTTTTAATTAGTGGGATTTTTTTTATTAACTTTGCAAAATACAACACAACAACAATGTACAAATCTTTTATTCGTCCAATTCTTTTCTGGTTTGACCCAGAAAAAGTACATCATTTTACTTTCTCATTAATTAGAAATTTATGTAAAATCCCAGGGTTTACATCAATTTTAAAATATTTATACCAAATAAATGACAAACGATTAGAGCGTGAAGTATTTGGGCTAAAATTTAAAAATCCAGTAGGTCTTGCTGCTGGTTTCGACAAAGATGCTAAATTATATAAGGAGCTTTCAGATTTTGGTTTTGGCTTCATAGAAATTGGAACTTTAACACCTAAAGCACAAGAAGGAAATCCTAAAAAACGCTTATTTCGACTAAAAGAAGATTCAGCAATTATAAACCGTATGGGATTTAATAACGGTGGAGTTCATCAAGCTGTAACTAGACTAAAGAAAAACAATGGCGTTCTAATAGGTGGGAATATTGGTAAAAATAAGCTCACGCCAAACGAAAATGCTACTTCCGATTATGACATTTGTTTTGATGTATTATATGATTATGTCGATTATTTTGTAGTAAACGTGAGTTCTCCCAACACACCAAATCTTCGTGAACTACAGGAAAAAGAGCCATTAACACAATTGTTAAACACGCTTCAAAGCAAAAATCTAAATAAGCTAAAACCAAAACCTATTCTGCTGAAAATTGCTCCAGACTTAACTAATGAGCAACTATTAGATATTATAGATATTATTAAAACCACTAAAATTGCTGGAGTAATTGCAACAAATACTACTATTTCACGTGAAGATTTACAATCGGTAAATAAAATAGAAATGGGCGGATTGTCAGGAAAACCCTTAACAAACCGTTCTACCGAAGTGATTCGTTTCCTTTCCGAAAAGAGTAATAAAGCCTTTCCAATTATTGGAGTTGGCGGAATTCATTCTCCAGATGATGCTATTGAAAAATTAGAAGCAGGAGCTACTTTAATTCAGCTTTATACAGGTTTTATTTATGAAGGACCAGAGTTAGTAAAGGCTATCAACAAAAAAATATTGGAGAAAATAAGTTAATAAAATTTAGTAATTAAAAGTCCTACTAACAAAGCAATTCCGAAACTTAAAAGCGTACCAATAAGAACATATTCAGTTAGTTTTCTGTCTTTTGCTTCTTTCAAATCACCAAATCTAAAAATAGATTTTGCAGCTAATAAAAATCCTATAGCTTCAAAATGAGCTGTTATAATAAAGCAAAAAACAAATAACCTTTCTAAAATTCCAATATAGTTTCCCGCATTTTGTAAAGAATTGTTACCCTCAGATTTACTTTCTGGTGTCCAAATCGAAATAATATTTCTTATAAGAATTGATGTTGGTTTGGTTAAAAATATAATTCCTGTTATAACTATCCAAAAAGTGTCATTAAAAGCATCAAAATCTATTGTCAACTTTTTATAAACGGTTGCAATTAACACAATAACTAACAAATGCAAAACTTGATCTGCAATAAACCAATTCCGTTTTGTTTCGGTTTTCTGGAAATATAATTTTAAAAAATCTATAAACCCATGTGATAATGCCAGTAGCAATGCAAACCAACCAAATCTTATATCTCCAACTAAAATCCAAGCTAATACTCCGTGTAAAAGAGTATGGGTGTATAAATAAATACTTTTGTGTTTTTTACTTTCTTTCTCTAAAACCCATGAAGTTGGTTGTAGCAAAAAATCGCCAAACAAATGAGCTAAAAGTAGTTTTACAAAAATAATCATACATTTATATTTTTAATTTTTTGTCTAAAATATCCTTCTGTTTCTATCATTAAATCAAATTGCGCTCGCTTACGTCTTCTACTTACAGCAGCTTGATTAATACCTAATATAATACCTATTTCTTCTTGAGAAAGTTCTTGATTTAAAATAGCAACTTGTACAAATTCGGCAGATTGGGATAACCAATTATCCATAAAAACCAAACACAAACGCAATATTAAATTCATTTCTAAATCAAAAATTTTATTTCCAGAATTAACAGCTAAATTTATTTTTTGCTTTTTTAAATTTTCAAAAACTTCTCCTGAACGAGAAAATGCTGTACCATTACTTTCAGATATTTTTTTTGCTTTATATGTTTTATCTCCAAAACCAATACTCATTCTTACATCGAGTTTCATGGTTTTAAAATAAGCTTTTATTTGTAAAGCAACGAGCAATGCTTCCTCTGGATTTTTAACTTCCAGTTGAAATTCATCTCCCCGATAAATCTCCCATTCCGTTGGATTTTTGCCAAAAGTATTCAATAATTTTTTGAAACCATCTATCCATACTTTGGAAGGAAGCTTTCTCGAATTCACAATATCTCCTGTAATTATGCTTATCATATTTCAAAAGTAATTAAAAAAATTTTAAAAATAAATTATTTTTCAATTATTATTACCAAAATACGTAATATATATAATTATTACACAATAACGTAATATAATTTATTATTACCAAAATATGTAATAATTTAAAATTATTGAAATTTGAAATTCATAATTGTTTTTCTATCTTTGACTTTCTATGGAACCAATAAAAATAATCGAATGCCCAAGAGATGCCATGCAGGGTATCAAACCATTTATACCTACAGATAGGAAAGTAGCATATATACAATCATTATTACGAGTAGGTTTCGATACTATCGATTTCGGTAGTTTTGTTTCGGCAAAAGCCATTCCACAAATGCAAGATACAGCTCAAGTTTTAGCACAGCTCGATTTGTCGCAAACAACAAGTAAGTTATTAGCAATTATTGCCAATACTCAAGGTGCCGAATTGGCTTCTATACATAAAGAAATTAAATATTTAGGTTTTCCATTCTCTATATCCGAAAACTTTCAAATGCGAAATACACATAAAACTATAGCTGAAAGTCTCGTCACACTACAAGAAATTTTAGAAATCGCCGATAGAACAAATAAAGAAGTGGTAACCTATATTTCTATGGGATTCGGAAATCCTTATGGAGATCCTTGGAATGTAGAAATTGTTGGAGAATGGACAGAAAAATTAGCCAATATGGGTGTAAAAATTCTTTCCCTCTCAGATACTGTTGGTACATCTACACCAGAAGTAATTAGCTATTTATTCTCAAATTTAATACCTAAATATCCAAATATCGAATTTGGAGCACATTTACATACCACTCCAGAAAAGTGGCATGAGAAAATAGATGCCGCTTACAAAGCAGGCTGTCGTCGTTATGATGGTGCAATTCAGGGTTTTGGAGGTTGTCCCATGGCAAAAGACGATTTAACAGGAAATATGCCAACTGAAAAAATGCTGTCTTATTTTACTACTCAAAAGGAAAATACTAATACGAGTCCCATGAGTTTCGAAAGTGCTTACAATGTAGCTTCAAGATTATTTGGAGAATTTCATTAATTTTTTAAGGAGCTATTTCCAGCTGTACACTCTATCTTTTCCTTGCTAAAGAAGCAAGAAAAAGGATGCCGTTTCCCATCTGGGCTAGGGCATTAGTTTTCAAAAAAAATCTATCTAAAACGAATAATCTAGAAATCATTTAAATTTTAAACAAAAAAGTCTATATTTGCATGCAATTTAACTACAACTACAAATTGCAATGATCGCACACAACACAAAGATTATCGGAGAAGGATTAACATACGATGATGTACTATTAGTTCCTAATTATTCCAATGTACTTCCTCGCGATGTAAGTATAAAAACAAAATTTTCTAGAAATATTACATTAAATGTTCCTATTGTATCCGCAGCTATGGATACAGTTACCGAAAGTTCTATGGCAATTGCTATGGCACAAGAAGGTGGAATTGGAGTTTTACATAAAAATATGACTATCGAGCAACAAGCTGCTAAAGTTCGCAAAGTAAAACGTGCCGAGTCAGGAATGATAATAGATCCCGTTACATTACCTCTAACATCGACCGTTGCAGATGCTAAAAATGCAATGAAAGAATTTGGTATTGGTGGTATTCCAATTGTCGATGATAACAAAACACTAAAAGGAATTGTTACCAATCGTGATTTGCGTTTCGAAAAAAACAATGCTAGACCAATTATAGAAGTAATGACTAGCCAAAATTTAATTACCGTTGCTGAAGGAACTTCATTAGAACAAGCTGAAGTTGTTTTACAAGGAAATAAAATTGAAAAACTACCTGTTGTAAATGCTGATTATAAATTGGTTGGTCTCATTACTTTTAGAGATATCACAAAACTAACCCAAAAGCCAATTGCTAACAAAGATGTTTACGGACGTTTGCGAGTTGCAGCAGCAATTGGAGTTACAGGAGATGCAGTACAAAGAGCAGAAGCCTTAGTAAATGCTGGTGTAGATGCCATAATTATAGACACAGCTCACGGACATACTCAAGGTGTCGTAAATGTTCTAAAAGAAGTAAAAGCTAAATTTCCTCAAATAGATGTTATTGTTGGAAATATTGCTACTCCAGAAGCTGCAAAATTCCTAGTCGAAAATGGTGCAGATGGTGTGAAAGTAGGAATCGGCCCTGGTTCAATTTGCACAACAAGAATTGTCGCAGGAGTTGGATTTCCCCAATTTTCAGCCGTCTTAGAAGTAGCTGCAGCATTAAAAGGAACTGGAGTTCCAGTCATTGCCGATGGTGGAATTCGTTATACAGGAGATATTCCTAAAGCGATTGCTGCCGGAGCAGATTGTGTCATGTTAGGATCACTTCTTGCAGGAACAAAAGAGTCTCCAGGGGAAACTATTATTTTTGAAGGAAGAAAGTTTAAATCATATAGAGGAATGGGTTCTGTTGAAGCTATGGAAGATGGTTCTAAAGATCGTTACTTTCAAGATGTTGAAGATGATGTTAAGAAATTAGTCCCAGAAGGAATTGTAGGACGTGTTCCATACAAAGGAGAGTTAAATGAAAGTATGCTTCAATTTATAGGTGGTCTTCGAGCTGGAATGGGTTATTGCGGATCTAAGGATATTCAAACATTGCAAGAAACAGGACGATTTGTACGCATTACAACTAGCGGAATTAGAGAAAGTCATCCGCATAACGTTACAATTACAAAAGAATCACCAAATTATTCTAGATAATTTTTTTAATTATATTCAAATAAAAAGCTTTTTTTATTTATGTAGAAATGAATTAGAAATTTAAAATCTAATTCATTTCTGCAAAAGTATCTCCTTGACGAATGTCTCC
Organism: Flavobacterium sp.; assembly: GCF_039932285.1. Classification (GTDB taxonomy): domain Bacteria; phylum Bacteroidota; class Bacteroidia; order Flavobacteriales; family Flavobacteriaceae; genus Flavobacterium. The sequence goes on along the minus strand of NZ_JBDTQE010000042.1, from coordinate 4,977 downwards.
AGTTTTATAACCTTTCATAAACCAATATTTACGTTGTTCTGATGTGCCATGCGTAAATGATTCCGGAACTACTTGACCTTGCATTCTACTCTGAATAGCGTCGTCACCTACAGCTTGTGCTGCACTCATTGCTTCATCAAGATCGTCTAAATCTAAGTTTTGTTGGTTATATTTTGTCCAAAGCCCTGCATAAAAATCGGCTTGAAGTTCTAAGGCAACCGATAATTTATTGGCTTCAACTTCGTTTTTACCTTGTTGCAATTGTCTTACTTTTTCAGAAGTACCTAACAGTGTTTGAATATGATGACCAACCTCGTGAGCTATTACATAAGCAACAGCAAAATCACCACCTTTTGCTCCAAATTTAGTTTGAAGTTCCTGAAAAAAAGCAAAATCTAAATATACTTTTTGATCGCCAGGACAATAAAAAGGACCTGATGCTGATGTAGCACTTCCGCAAGCTGTTTCTACAGCATCGGTAAATAAAACCATTTTTGGTTCTTGATATTGCATATTATTTTCTTGAAATATTTTACTCCAAATATCTTCTGTATCTGCAAAAATAGTTTTTACAAATGCTCCTGTTTTTTCTTCTTCGGCAGTTAACTGTCTAGATTCTACTGGTTGCGAAGTTGACTGATTTTGATTTAATTGTTCTAATACTGGCAAAAATTGATGAACTTGGTCACCTCCAAAAACATTTAATAATAATATTACAATTCCTAAAAATCCACCACCAACTATTGCTTTTCCTCCTCCTGACATACCTCTTCGGTCTTCAACATTATCGCTTTGACGTCTACCTATCCATTTCATAATTTATGATTTTAAAAATGTTTATACAAATATACTTTTTCATTTTAATTGTAAACAATTCGATAATATATTTTTTAAAATTAAGATCTGTTTTTTTCTTCAATCCATCGAGACATATATTTTGTGCTTAGTGCTGTATGATGTAATAACAAACTTCCCATGAAATTTTGTTCTCTATGGATTTCTAAATTAGATTGGATGAAATTTATTTTATCTGTAAATGCATTTTCAAATAAATCTGATTCAAATCTATTCTTAAGTATTTCAAACCCATTTTTTTGAGATTGATTCCAAATCGTCTCGTCTTGATATAACAAAACCGCTTTAGATCCAAATTCTCCGAAATCATCAGCTATGAATCCGTTCCAATTATAATTTGCATTGATTCCTTCAGCACCAATATTTGTAGTAATACTTGGCGTTCCTAATTGCATAGCTTCTAACAACTTACCTTTTAAACCCGCACCAAAACGTATTGGAGCAAGTAGAACTTTAGCATTTATAATTACTTCATTTGCATTTTCGGCACGACCATGAATGATGAAATTTTCTTTTGGATTATGCAATTGCAATACTTTTTGAGAAGGATAAGCACCATAAATATGCATCATAGCATCTGGCAATTGCTTTCTTATTTCAGGCCAAATTTTTTCTTTCAATTGTTTTACAGCATCCCAATTGGGTTCATGAAGAAAATTTCCTATAAAAATAAAATCTTTCTTTTGCTCAAAATTTAATATTAAATTTTGATCTTTTAAAACAAAAAACAAAGGCAAATAATATAGTAAATTAGGATTTATTTTGAACGTTTGTAATAAAATTTGCATTTCAATTTCTGAAATGATTAATGACAAATCACATCTCAAAATACTAGCGATTTCACGCTTCGCAATTTCGGAAATTAATAAATGAGAAAGATCAAATATTATATTTTTCTTAACTGCATTTTGACGAGTTAATCTTAAAGAATGTAAATCTTCGGTGTCTAAAACCCGTATTGCATTTGGACAGTTTTCATAAACTCTCCAGCCAAACTGTTCTTCAATTACAAATCGGTCAAATAATACAATTTCAGGATTTAATTCTTTTATAAAATCGTCAAAAGTATTAGAATTTAAAACAATTTTTTGAGTTGTAACTCCAAAAAATTTTAAGTCATACGAAAAATCACTTTCTTGTGCTGCCGATGCAAAAACAATAGAAAAACCTTGTTCTTTAAACAACTTTATAAGTTGCAACATCCTTGTTCCTGCTGCTGATGATTTTGGTTCTGGCCAAACCAAACCTATTATTAAAAGGGTTTTATTTTTCAATCTAAAAAATTTTATGCAAAATACGATTATTAATTATTTTATTCAATGTTAAAATCAAAACTAAAAGCTGTAATTTTACAATCTTATTTTTTAAGTTATGTTAGGATTAAAATTAAAAACTGACCCTCGTTGGGTAACTATAGTAGAATCGAACATAGAAGAAATTCTTACTGATCATGCTTGGTGCGAACAAAAAGCAGCTACAAATGTAATTACCATAATTACTTACAATTCTGAACATGAAGAATTAGTAACTGAGTTATTGAAAATCGCTAAGGAAGAAATAGATCATTTCCAGATGGTTCATGAAATTATTAAAGAACGTGGATTAACACTTGGTAGAGAAAGAAAAGACCACTATGTAAACGAATTATTTAAATTTCTTAAAAAAGACGGAAGCCGTAATGATGCATTTGTAGATAGATTACTATTTTCGGCCATGATTGAAGCAAGAAGTTGCGAACGATTTAAGGTACTTTCTCAGAATATTCAAGACAAGAAACTAGCCGATTTTTATAGAGAACTTATGATTAGCGAAGCCGGACATTATACTACTTTTTTAGGTTTTGCAAGAAAATATTCAGAAAAAGTAAATGTCGACAAACGTTGGGCTGAATGGCTAGAATTTGAAGGAGAACTTATCTCTAATTATGGAACAAAAGAAACTGTTCACGGTTAATTTTTAATTCATAAAAATGAAAATCGAAGACTTTATGATTCCCTGTATAAACAAAACGCTTTTTGGTGTAGATTGTTTAGGTTGTGGTACTCAAAGAGCATTTGTTCTAATACTAAAAGGAGAATTTGTCGAAGCATTTTATATGTTTCCTGCTATTTATACCACTATTTTATTTTTTATAATTCTTGGGTTAAACTTTATTGACAAATCTAGAAATTACCACAAAATAATTATTTCATTAGCAATTATTAATGCTGTGATTATGATTGTTTCTTATATTTACAAACTAACAAACTAAATTAAAAAAACAAAAACTATGGAAAAAAGACAATTACCAAACGGAACAGCTGTGCTAGTTTTAGGAATTTTATCGATATTAACTTGCTGCTGCTGGGGTATTTTTGGGATAGCCTTGGGAATTATAGCTTTAATATTGGCTAAAAAAGATATGGCATTATATGCAGAAAGTCCTGAATTATATACTAATTATAAAAATATAAATACTGGAAGAATTCTAGCAATTATTGGTATCGTCTTAAGTTCTATTACACTTATTGCAACAATATATTCTAAAGTAATTATTGGTGATGAAGCCATGATGAAAATGCAAAAAGAAATGTTGGAACAACTACAAAAAAGCAAATAATTATTAATTTTAATTATAAAAAAACCCGTCTTGTTTTATAACGAGACGGGTTTTATATTTTTATAAAAATGTAATTTACATCGCAGATGAAGCTGCAAAAAGTCCCATTGCAATCATTCCAATAAACATTAAAACATATAATGACAAAACAACAATCATTGTTATTCCTAAAAATTTATGGTGTGATTTAAGAAATCCCAATCCTGTTGATAATAATTCGCTATCATTATTCTGAATTGCGTTTTTTGTATCGTTTGCATATTTGTACAAATAATATATTGGAAAAAAGTATATTGCTGCGATAACTAAATAGAGAACAGATATAAATCCTTTCATAGCCAACATAGGATTAAATTCGGCAGACTCAACAGTCGGAATCATAGACATAACAGCTCCCATAAAAATAGCGGCTAATACCATAAATCCTATTCCTACAAAACCCATAATTGCTAAGAATTTAGACCATTTTGCGCTTTCTTTCAAAAATTCTAATGCTGAGGCATTCAATTGCATTTCGTTGTTGTTTTGGTTTTCCATAAGTATAATTAATTGTTAGTTTTCAAATTGTTTTAAAGTTTTAATAATTATCGAAACACAATCTAACAATTGTTCTTCATTCATTACTAATGGTGGCGCAAAACGAATAATATTTCCGTGTGTTGGTTTAGCCAACAAACCATTATCACGCAAAGCCATACAAATATTCCAAGCGGTATCACTTTCTTCCGTATCATTTATCACAACTGCGTTTAGTAATCCTTTTCCACGAACTAAAGTTGCTATAGTCGAGGTCTCTATAAATTTAGATAATTCTCTTCTGAATATTTCACCCAAATTTCTTGCATTTTGAGATAAATGTTCTTCATTAACTACATCCAATGCCGCCATAGCCACGGCACCTGCAATAGGATTTCCACCAAAGGTCGATCCGTGTTGACCTGGTTTAATAACATTCATAATCGCATCGTTCGCTAATACCGCCGAAACTGGATAAGCACCACCTGATAAAGCTTTTCCTAAAATTAAAATATCAGGTTGCACATAAGAAGCTTGTTTTTCGCATTTATTCTCACAAGAACAATTGCCACATACTGCTAATAAAGATCCCGTACGAGCAATTCCTGTTTGTACTTCGTCAGCTATAAATAAAACATTATGTGCTTCGCAAAGTGCTTTGGCTTTTGCTAAATAACTTTCTGTAGGGACATAAACTCCTGCTTCTCCTTGAATAGGTTCTACTAGAAATCCTGCAATATTTTTTGATGATTTTAATACATTTTCTAAAGCTGTCAAGTCATCATAAGCGATACTAATAAATCCAGACGTGTAAGGGCCAAAATTTTTACGTGCATTTTCGTCGTTAGAGAACGAAATAATCGTAGTTGTTCTTCCATGAAAATTTCCGTCGCAAACAATAATTTGTGCTTCATTTTCAGCAATTCCTTTTTTCTCATAAGCCCATTTTCTACATAATTTCAAAGCAGTTTCTACTGCTTCTGCACCTGTATTCATTGGCAATACTT
>NZ_JBDTQE010000041.1:0-25324 GCF_039932285.1 Flavobacterium sp. | reverse complement strand
TAGTCTAGATTCATCATTTTGAACGGTAAGTGAAAATTTCCCTTCAAAATCAGTTGAAGTTCCGTTATTGGTTCCTTTTTCAAGAATATTTACTCCTGATAAAGGATGTCCACTCGCATCATTAATTTGACCCGAAATAGTCTTCTGTGAATATCCAATAGTGGATAAACCCCAAAATAGTAAAATAAATAAGATTTGTTTTTTCATAATTAAGTTTGTTTAGTTTGTATGCTAAATTATATAAAAAAATGTTAAAAAAGAAGTCATCTGATTTTTCTTATAAAATCATATTTTAAATAAATTTATTCCTTAATAAATCATTTAATAACTTTATTCATAAGCTATTTTATTTTTTCATTAGAAATCTTACATTAGCAAAAAATCCAAGATTCATTTATGCAAGAGCAAGATCAATATAATGAGGACAATATACGTTCACTCGACTGGAAAGAGCACATTCGTTTGCGTCCCGGAATGTACATTGGGAAACTAGGCGACGGTTCTTCACCAGATGATGGTATATATATTCTTCTCAAAGAAGTGCTAGATAACTGTATCGATGAGTTTGTGATGGGAGCAGGAAAAACCATCGAAGTTACTATGAAAGATAAAATGGTTACTGTTCGTGATTACGGACGTGGTATTCCATTAGGTAAAGTGATCGACGTAGTTTCTAAAATGAATACTGGAGGAAAGTACGACTCGAAAGCATTTAAAAAATCAGTCGGACTAAATGGAGTAGGAACTAAGGCGGTAAATGCATTGTCTCATTATTTTCGTGTAGAATCTGTTCGTGACAACCAGCAAAAAGCGGCCGAATTTTGCGCAGGAAATTTAACTTTAGAAGAGGATATCATTGAAAGCACAAAGCGTAAAGGAACAAAAGTTTCTTTTATTGCCGATGAAGCTATTTTCAAAAATTATAAATATAGAAATGAGTATATTATTAAAATGCTCAAAAACTATTGTTACTTAAACACTGGATTAACAATAATTTACAACGGAGAAAAGTATTATTCAGATAATGGATTAAAAGATTTATTAGAGGAAAATATTGCAGAAGAAGATATGGTTTATCCCATCATTCACCTTTTAGGAGATGATATTGAAATAGCGATAACACATAGCAAAACACAATATTCGGAAGAATATTACTCGTTCGTAAACGGACAAAATACCACACAAGGAGGAACGCACTTAGGTGCTTTTAGAGAGTCTATCGTAAAAACTATCAAAGAGTTTTACAACAAACCTTTCGAAGCATCAGATATTCGAAAATCGATAGTTTCTGCGATTGTGGTTCGGGTGGAAGAACCCGTTTTCGAATCACAAACGAAAACAAAATTAGGATCTACCGATATGGGACCTGATTCACCATCGGTGAGAACTTTTGTAAATGATTTTATCAAAACCAAATTAGATAACTTTTTACATAAAAATCCTGAAACTGCCGATTTACTTTTGCGTAAAATTCTTCAAGCAGAAAGAGAACGTAAAGAACTTTCAGGTATTAGAAAATTAGCTAAAGACAGAGCTAAAAAATCTAGTTTGCACAACAAAAAATTACGTGATTGCAGAGTTCATTTGACTGATGCTAAAAATCCTAGAAGTTTAGAAAGTACCCTTTTTATTACCGAGGGAGATTCTGCTTCTGGTTCGATTACTAAATCTCGTGATGTAAATACACAAGCAGTGTTTAGTTTACGTGGTAAGCCTTTGAATTCGTACGGAATGTCAAAAAAGATTGTCTACGAAAATGAAGAATTTAATTTACTACAAGCGGCACTAGATATTGAAGAAAGCATGGAAGATTTGCGTTATAACAATATCGTAATTGCTACCGATGCCGATGTCGATGGAATGCACATTCGTTTGCTACTGATTACTTTTTTCTTGCAATTTTTCCCAGAAATGATCAAGGAAGGTCATTTGTATATTCTTCAAACGCCATTATTTCGTGTGCGTAACAAGAAAGAAACCATTTATTGTTATTCTGAACAGGAGAGAAGAGATGCTATTGAAAAATTAAAACCAAAACCAGAAATTACTCGATTTAAGGGATTAGGAGAGATTTCACCAGATGAATTCAAAAATTTTATTGGTGAAACCATTCGTTTAGATCCAGTTATGTTAGACAAATCTACATCAATAGAAAAATTATTGGAGTTTTATATGGGTAAAAATACACCGGATAGACAAACATTTATTATCAATAATTTGAAAGTAGAATTGGATGTGGTGGAGCAAGTATAGGAGCACAAAGTTTCACAATGTTTTTCACAAAGTATCACAAAAATAACGTTGAGAAACTTTGTAATTACTTTGATTGACATTGTCTCCCAAAAAATAAAATATGCAAGAAGAAAATGAAATAAGTCGAATCATTTTAGATTGCGCTTTTAAGGTGCATACAAAACTTGGTTCGGGTTTATTAGAAAAAGTTTATAGAGAATGTTTAGCATACGAACTTGTAAAATGTGGTTTAGAAGTGAAGCAAGAAAAAGCTTTTCCAGTTATTTATGATGAAATAAAGTTTGATTGCGGATATAGGGTTGATATAATAGTAAATAATAAAGTAATTATAGAATTAAAAGTTGTTGAGGATTTTACAATTGAACATACAGCGCAATGTTTGACCTATATGCAACTTTCAAATTGCAAATTAGGGTTACTTTTAAATTTTTATAAAAAATCATTGAAAGATGGTATAAAAAGATTGATTATATAAACATTGTGATACTTTGTGTAAAAACTTAGTGCAACATTGTGTTACAAAAAATGCATAAATGAAAGACGAAGAAGAAGATAACATCATTCCAAATTCAGAAGACGATAACCAATCGGAAGACCATTCTATTGATGAAAATCAAGAAGAAAATGAAGCTGAGGATATTATTGAAGTAGAGGCTAAACATTTTGAAGGGCAGCATTTCTATGAAAACGACGAAAATCCAGAGGATACCATTACCAAAGTTACAGGAATGTACAAAGATTGGTTTTTGGATTACGCTTCTTATGTGATTTTAGAACGTGCGGTTCCAGCTATTGAGGATGGTTTCAAACCAGTGCAACGCCGTATCATGCATTCGCTAAAAGAGTTAGACGATGGTCGTTATAATAAAGTAGCCAATGTCGTTGGTCACACGATGCAATATCACCCTCACGGAGATGCGAGTATTGGTGATGCTATGGTGCAAATTGGTCAGCGTGAATTATTAATCGATTGCCAGGGAAACTGGGGAAATATCTTAACTGGCGATAGCGCTGCGGCTTCTCGTTATATTGAAGCGAGACTTTCTAAATTTGCTTTGGAAGTTTTGTATTCTCCAAAAATTACCGATTGGGGAGTTTCCTACGATGGTCGTCGTGCAGAACCAAACAATTTACCTGTAAAGTTTCCATTATTATTGGCTTCAGGTGCTGAAGGTATTGCCGTTGGACTTTCCACGAAAGTGTTACCACACAATTTTAATGAACTAATAGATGCTTCAATAAAAATTCTGAAAGGAAAACCATTCACAATATATCCAGATTTTCAAACAGCTGGAATTGCTGACGTGTCTAATTATAATGATGGTTTGCGTGGCGGACGTGTGCGTGTGCGTGCCAAAATTTCGCAATTAGACAAGCAAACATTAGTCATTACCCAAATTCCATTTTCAACCAATACATCAACATTAATTGATAGTATTTTGAAAGCCAATGAAAAAGGGAAAATTAAAATCAAAAAAATAGAAGACAACACTGCGGCAGAAGTTGAAATATTAATTCATCTTTTCCCTGGTGTTTCTCCCGATAAATCGATAGATGCTTTATACGCTTTCACAGCTTGTGAAACTTCGGTTGCGCCTTTAGGTTGCGTTATCGAAGACAATAAACCTTTATTTATTGGCGTTTCTGATATGTTGAAGATTTCGACCGACAGAACGGTTCAATTACTTAAAAGTGAACTTGAAATTCAGTTAAGTGAACTCGAGGAACAATGGCATTTCCTTTCGTTAGAACGAATTTTTATCGAAAATAAAATTTACCGTGATATTGAAGACAAAACCACTCGTGAAGATGTAATCAAAGCGGTCGATGATGGATTAAAACCTCATATTAAGCATTTAAAACGTGCCGTTACGGAAGAGGATATTCTACGATTGTTAGACATACGAATCATGCGTATTTCTAAATTTGACAGTAACAAAGCCCAAGATAAAATAGACTCTCTCGAAGGTGATATCGAACAAGTAAAACATGATTTAGAGCATTTAATCGATTTCGCTATTGCCTATTTTACGCGCCTAAAAGAAAAATACGGAAAAGGACGTGAACGCCAAACCGAATTAAGAAGTTTTGATACCATTGAAGCAACAAAAGTAGTCTTAAGAAATACTAAATTATACGTAAATAAAGAAGAAGGTTTCTTCGGAACTGGCTTAAAGAAAGACGAATATGTAGCCGATTGTTCTGATATAGACGATGTTATTGTTTTTCTTCGTGATGGAAGACTAATGGTTTCTAAAGTAGATGACAAAAAGTTCGTTGGTAAAGATATTATTCATATTGCAGTTTTCGATAAGAATGACAAACGAACGATTTACAATATGATTTATCGTGACGGAAAAAATGGTTCGTCGTTTATAAAACGTTTCAATGTTTCGGGTGTAACTCGTGACAAAGCTTACGATTTAACTAACGGAACTGCGGGTTCTCAAGTACTATATTTTTCTCATAATCCTAATGGCGAAGCTGAAGTCGTAACTATTTTATTACGTCAAGTGGGAAGTATTAAAAAATTGAAATGGGATTTAGATTTTGCTGATATTGCTATAAAAGGTCGTGTAAGTAAAGGAAATACAGTATCTAAATACCCCATTAAAAAAATTGAATTAAAAGAAAAAGGAATTTCAACTTTACGTCCTAGAAAAGTTTGGTTTGATGATACAGTGCAACGTTTGAATGTTGATGGGAGAGGGGAGTTACTAGGGGAATTTAGACCTAACGATCGTTTGTTAATCATCAATCAATCAGGAAAATTGAAAACGATTGTTCCAGAATTGACTACGCATTTTGATGAAGATATTGTTGTGTTGGAAAAATGGCATCCTAAAAAACCTGTTTCGGCAATTTATTATGATGGAGAAAAAGAACGTTATTATGTAAAACGTTTTTTAGTCGAAAATGAAAATAAAGAAGAGATTTTTATTACCGAACACGAAAAATCACAACTAGAAATAGTTTCTACAGATTGGCGTCCTGTTGCCGAAATTATTTTTACTAAAGTAAAAGGCATTCAAAAGGAAAATCAAACCATCGATTTAGAGCAATTTATAACTATAAAAGGGATTAAAGCAATAGGTAATCAATTAACAACAGATAAACTAAAACAAGTTAATTTATTAGAATCATTACCGTATGATGAACCAGTAGAAGTTATTCCTGAAGAATTAGAAGTAATAGAAAACGGTACTGATATAGCGGATTTTAATATAGAACTCGATGATGACGGTCAGATAACTTTAAGTTTAGATTAAACATAAAAAAAACCAGCAATTGCTGGTTTTTTCATGCTTAATCTGATTTGTTAGTTTATTATAGTTTGTGATTTTAAATATTATTTTGTTTTAGCCAATAACACATCTGGTTTAAGCATTGTTGGCCCAATAGGGAGTCTTAAATTTTCAAATTCAGAGCTTATGTTTCCATTTGTATCTTTACTGTCAGCTCTAGTACCTACAATGTGCCAAGAAAAACTAACACTACTAACTCCTTTATTTAGTTCTTTAACTCTAAATCCTTTACTTGATTTATCTGTTACAAAAACACCGTTACAATCACCTTCCAATTGAATAAAAACTTTTAGAGGGTGTTTTTCGTCAATTTTCATAGACGAAGTTAATATTTTATCTAATGCTATGTAAGCTTCACCATTACTTAATTTTGAAATTCCATAATCTTCAAATAATACTTCTGGAGCTTCTGGACAGAACATCACTCTCATCTTATTATTCTCGTCTGGAATTAAAGTAGATGCAGCTCCGTTTCCAATTATCTTATAATTAGTTCCTGCAGCTCCTGCAGCATCATGATTGTATTTTATTCCTGCATAAGAATAGGATTGTGCAGTTACTCCACCTTGAAAGTATCCTCCATACAATACATTTTGCGCACCCAAAACACCATCAGGTGAGGCATTATCCTTACCTGCCAGTTTTGCGAAAGCACTTGATCCAGCAGTTGCCACGCTATTATCATTATCTAATAAAAAACCTCCTGCTGCATGACCGTTATAAGCTGAATTTGAAGGATTTCCATTACCTGTATTTGCATAAACTCCATAACCATCTACATGTGAACCTGAAATTCCGGCTCCAAGATTTGGTAAGACATTAGGAGGTGTTGCACCTGCACTTGCAATAATACTCGTACCTGTTGCATTGCTGTTTGTTGCCCAAACTGCATTTCCTTTTCCTACATTATCATCACTATTTGTTGCATTTATAGCATCATTACCAGCACCTGTATGTACCACTTTTAGTTTTTCAGTAGCAGCTCCAGTGCTGTTAATACCAACACTACCATCAGATCGAATTCTCATTCTTTCATTAAAAAATGGAGTGGTAGCTTTACCAGTTGAGAATATAATCGATTTTGTATTATTTGCATTCGCAATATACATATCTTGACCACTGCCTATGTAACTTACGTCGTTTGCTCCACCAATATTATAGGCTGTAGGAAAATTAAAAGCAGAGTTATTAATTCCTATCCAAGCAAAACCAGTAGTTGCCGTTCCGTTATTTGCAGTTGCAGAATACCCACTTTGTGCCTGAGTTCCTGTACTTGTATTTTGAACATTAAATTGCAAAAAATCATTAATACTTCCAGTGGCGTTTACAACAGAATTAACAATCGTTGTTCCTGCTGCTATATCTAGTTTTGCAGCTGGAGCATTGGTTCCTATGCCCATATTTCCTGCACTAGTAATCCTTGTTTTTTCGGTATTATTTGTTCTGGTCACGAAATCTTTAGCATCGGTTGTGCCAACAAAATTAGTTGCTGCGGTTGTTCCTGTATTTCCTAGTATTGTCCAGTCTGTTGAAGCCGCACCTGTTTTTATTTTTTGCCATACTGTACCGTCAAAAAAATAAAACCCTACTATGTCTATATTAATAGCTGTTCCAGTCGCAGTTCCTGTCCCAATACTATTTATATAGATTAATGTAGATGTAGGTGTTGCAAGCATTCCTTGGGCTCGTTGCCTGTCTACTCGAGGTATTAGGATACCGTCTACGGTTGTGGCTGCGCCTGTTGGGTTTGCTGCTATAATATCTAAAGTAGATGAAGGAGCTACTGTTCCTATTCCTACTTGAGCATTGCAATTAATATTTCCTAAGCAAGAAATAAAAATCGCTAAAAAAGTCGATTTTAAAGTGAAGTTCATCATATAGATTGATTTTTATGGTTTACTTTTTTTTTTGTATTAAACTCAAACAAGAAGATAATCTACTTATAAAATAGATATTAGATTATTATTTTATAAGTAGATTATCTTCTCGTTTTTTGTAGATACCAATCTTGGGGCTTTTAATACATATTTAATTTATTGAAAATTAGTTTATTGGCTTTTATTTACATTACGGTTAAACCGTAGATTTTGTTAAAATTTATTTAGCATCTACAATTGCAATATTTTAAATTTTATGTATAAATTTTAGAATTTATACATAAAAACTCTTTATTTATTTTAAAATTTGGGCATAAAAAAACCAGCAAATTGCTGGTTTTTTTATGCTTAATATAATCTTAATTAGTTAACTACAAGATTCATAGATACTGTTAAAGCATTTCCCGTTCCTGAAAAACGTTGTGCAAATACCTCTATATAATCATTTGCTGATAATTCAACAATAGCTTCAATTGGAAGTGCCAAGACATCGCTAGTTGAATTTGAGTTTATGTAAACTTTAGATGAGTTAATAACTGTTCCATTTTTAGCAATGAAAAATAAATAAATTGTTCCAGTAGCATTGGCTTGAAAAGAAGCCGCACCACTTACTCTAAAAAACCTCTTCTTTGAACCTAGGTATTGTAATCGGTTGTCTACACCACCTCTTGAAAATCTAAATAGATTATTAGACGTTGTAACTCCTGCCAATTTAATGTTTGTACCAGTTGGAGTCAAAGTAGTTGATGCACCTGACCCAACAGGGTAGTCAAAATTTATATCTCCTACAGCTACATTATCACTTTCAGTTGCAACACCTGCACATCGAACATTCCATTTATTATTAAAACTATATCCTGTATATGTACCTACCGTATAAGGATTTACATATTTTCCAGTTGTTAAAGTTCCTGTGAAAACAGTACCTTCAAAAACTGCATCTCCAGATACAGTTGGGTTTGTAGATACATCAAAACCAATACTTGTTCCTACCACTTCACTAAAACCACCTTGTTTAGTAACTAAACCGAAAGTCCCTACTAGTTTTTCATAAGTACCTGCATTATTACCAAACCAAGCTGTATTACTTAATAATAATTTTGTAACATTTTCATAAGTAATTCCAGTGGTATTACCTACAAATTGAACAATACTTAAAAAAACTAAAGAAAAGTTTTTAAGTAGTCCGACATTGGCAGAACTCGCTACTATACAATCTCTAAAAATCATATTGGCTGTACCAGCCCCATCAATATTAAATATATTACCAGCACTAGCCACTAATGTTAATACCCTAACTGTTCCTCCTGTGGACCCAGTAAACATATCACCTGTTGATTTTATTAACTTATCTTCTCCTGAATCATACCCTGTTAAGTAGGCATTATTCAATTCAATAGGTAAATTTAAAATAATTGTTCCATTAATTTCGTATAAAGTACCCGTGTCTAAGAGGTATTTTGTTCCGCTACCAGCTGCCAGTTCCGTTGCTAAAACTGTAGCAAGAACATCTGTAGACTTAATAAGTTTGTATTTTAATCTACCATCAGCCTCGCTATTAATTTTAACCCAAAGACTTGTGGTAGAATTATAATAATAAAAAGATTTTAAATCTGTATCATAAACAATTAACCCATCTGTTGGAGTTGCTATTGCTGTTTTTTGAGCGGTAGTCATTCTAGGAGTTAACATTCCTTTAGTTGTAGAAGTTACATCTAAAATTGAACTGGCATTTGGTGTCACCGTACCAATACCTACTTGAGCATTGGAAGTAATATTTCCTAAAATGGAAATAAAAAGAGCCAAAAAAATCGATTTTAAATTGAAGTTCATCATATAGATAGTTTTTGTGGTTTACTTTTTTGTATTAAACTCAAATAAGAAAATTAAAAATTTTAAAACTGGGGTTCTTAAAACAGATATTGGGTTATTATTTTCTTATTTTGTATGTGCTATAAATTTGGGGAATTTAAATGCATCTTACTTTATCAAAGTTAGTTTATTACCATCTGGATATATTACGGTTTAACCGTAGCATTTGTTAAATTCATTTATTTATCCTCAGTTGTAAATACTTTAAATGTTAATTTATATTTTAAGCATAAAAAAACCAGCAATTGCTGGTTTTTTTATGCTTAAAATATTTTACTAGTTTGTAATATCAGTATCTTCTAGCTCTTTGTCTTCTATAGTACTATTGTGCAATTTTACAGGATTCTTACTTTTCTTCAATCTTAAATTTAAGAATTCAACAAATAATGAGAAGAAAATAGAAAAGTACAAATAACCTTTAGGTATCGAGCCTACTTCAACATCATTACCAAAACGGAAATGAGCCAAGTGAGAACCTTCGGCTAGTAACATGACACCTATTAAGATTAAAAATGATAATCCAAGAATTTGTATCGTTGGGTGGTTATTTACAAATTTGCTCACAGGACCAGCAAAAATCATCATAATTATAACCGAAATTATAATGGCTAATATCATAATTGCTAGTGCTCCATCATATCCAAATCCACCTTCCGCAGGTGATTTCATACTAATTAATCCCACAGCAGTAAGAATACTATCAAAAGAGAAAACCAAGTTTAAAACTGCAATTTGAATAATAGCAGCAACTAATGTATTTCCAGCTTTTGCAGTTTCTCCTTCTTCTTCACCTTCCATTTTGTGGTGAATTTCAGAAACAGATTTGTATAATAAAAACAAACCACCACCAAAAATAATTAAACTCTGACCTGTTACATGTGCCGAGAAAAATCCCCAGTCAATATTAATAATGGCTTTTTGTAAACCTAAAACCCAAGTAATACCAAAAAGTAATACAATTCTAAATGCCATAGCCAATAAAAGTCCTATTCTGCGGGCTTTTGGTTGGTCTTCTTCTCTTAGTTTTCCTGATACAATCGACAAAAATACAATATTGTCTATTCCAAGAATAATTTCTAGAAAAGTTAGCGTTAATAAAGCAATCCAAGCATCAGGGTTAGTTAGTAATTCCATCATTTTTATGTGAATATTTAGTGTTTAAAGTTATTATACGGAGTTAATCTGTTTTTGTTACAGTTCCTTTTTCTTTTTTTGCTTCTCCCACATAAGAATATTCAAAAGTATAGTTTTTTTCGTGGGTTGTCATTATTCTCATCGAAATCGATTTTTTCTCTTGTATATTCTTCGGATGTAATTTTTGTAAAATACATTCACAATCATTTACCCAACGAACAGTTGCAGTATCTGTTTTTCCCTCAAAAGTTTCTATTTGCAGGTTTTCAGTTCGCTCAAAAGTTGACGTTTTTTCAACTTTATTAATTACTTGGGTAAACGTAAATTTTCCGGTTTTAAAATCCTTACAATTTCGTTCCTGATTGTAACAAGAAACTAATAATAGGAGCAAAGGAAGTATAAATATTTTTTTCATATGTAGATAATATTTCGTATTTTTTTAGGAGCTATTTCCTGCTTTCCGCTTTATCTTTTTGTTTTTAAAGAAAAAACAAAAAGGATATCGCTGCAATCAGGGCTATTTGAGTTTATTCAATTCATCATCGGTAAAATTCCGAATACTTTTCTCTTTCGAAAATTTATCGACATTGTAGTCATTCGATTTATTTTTGGGAATAGACAAACTATTCCATTCACTTTTTTTAAGCATTTTAGCATAAAAAACAATTTGTCCAATATGATAAGGATAATGAGCTAATTGTCTATTGATGGCTTCTATAACTGTATGACCTTCGTTTCTAATATATATGATAGCCGATAATTGTTCCGGTTTTAAATCATTAATCGTATTGAAAAAGCAATTCCAACCTTTATCCCAAATCCCAAGAAGTGCTTCTTTAGTCTCGATAAAATTTTCAAATTCTTCATCTCGATTTCGCCATTCTTTTTCTCCATCAGTAGTCAAAAAATCTGTCCAGCGAGAAATCATATTTCCAGAAAGATGCTTTACAATAGTAGCAATAGAGTTTGTATCCTCATTTACCGAAATAAATAATTGCTCAGGTTCTAATTGTTCCATAGCTTTTTCTGCAATCGTTTTATAATAGTGCATTTGTTTTTTTACACTGTCAAGGTAAATACTATTTATTTCCATCAAATAAACTTTGCATTATGGTTTTTAATCCTCTAAAAGTAAAAAATATAGCAAAAAAACAAGCCATTATTCCAATTGCTAAAACTAGATAATGCCAATTATTTCCCTTATTTATAAAAGCATTGTATATAATCGATGGGCCAATAAAGTATAATGGCAAAGCCCATGCTATATAGGTTATTCCTTTATATAAAACTTCTTTGTTTGTTGACATTCAATTTGTTAATTTGGTTATTCGGTTATTTGTTTAATAGAAAATTATCTACTGCTTTTCTCACACTTCCATATTTTTTTAATAATTCCGAAGCCTCTTCGTAACTCACGTTAATTTCGCCCATAATCATCTTAACTCCACGATCTACGAGTTTGTCATTGCTTAGTTGCATATCGACCATTTTGTTACCTTTTACTTTCCCGAGCTGAATCATAGTCGCTGTCGAAATCATATTTAGGACTAGTTTCTGTGCCGTTCCAGCTTTCATACGAGAACTTCCAGTTACAAATTCTGGTCCTACAACTACTTCGATAGGAAATTGTGCAGTTTGCGACAACGGACTACCTTCGTTACAAGTAATACAACCAGTTACAATATTATTTTCGTTGCATTTTCCTAATCCAGCAATCACATAAGGCGTTGTGCCAGATGCGGCAATTCCAATGACTACATCGTTTATATTAATACCAAATTCACATAAATCTATCCAAGCTTGTGTGGTATTGTCTTCGGCATTTTCGACCGCTCTGCGAATGGCTTTGTCTCCGCCAGCGATTATTCCGTTTACTAAATTGAAAGGAACGCCAAAGGTTGGCGGACATTCCGAAGCATCTACAATACCCAATCTTCCGGAAGTTCCTGCTCCAATATAAAACAATCGGCCGCCGAGATTCATTTTGATAACGATTTCAGTAACTAATTTTTCTATTTGTGGTAATGCTTTTTCGACGGCTAAAGGAACAGTTTTATCTTCGTTATTAATATTTACTAATAATTCATGGACAGACATTTTTTCTAAATGTTCGTATTTTGAAGATTGTTCGGTGGTTTTTGTGAAAGTCATTTTTTTAAAGTTGCAGAGTGACAAAGGTTCAAAGTTACAAAGTTTTTCATCTGCTAAAATGGCTTCCCCACATTTTTTTTAAATATTAAACAAAAAGCTTGTTCAGCTTTTCCGTAAAGTTTTTCATAACCTTCTAATTTATTAATATATTCAATAAGTTGATTATTTGTCAATGTTGTAGTCAATTGCAAGCCTGAAATTTTGAAAGGAAATTGACTATTGTTTGGATTAACTGTATGCAGAAATAATGCATCATTTGAACTGTCAAAGTCTAGCAAAATTCCATACAGCTGAAAGTCATTTTTCAGCATTTTTGTCTTGTCTATAAGTAATTCAAAATGTCTAAAAAATTTATCTAAATGAGGTTTTCGTCTTTTAAAACTATTATTACCATAACCATTCCAATCAAAATGTAAATGCCAATTATCAAACCAAGTTTCTGGATTATCAAATTCAAGCCATGTTGCTTTGTCAAGATCATTTTTTAACGCAAGATTTTTATAATATCTTTTTAGACCTCTATGTTTTCTAATTCCATTCATATTATTACGTCGTCTAATAAATAGATTATAACGTCTTGGCGCTACACGAGGTTTGGGATTAATAATGCGTAATCTTTCGGATTTGCCATATCTTCCAAGTACAAAACCATCTTTAAATTAAGCCAAATGCCCAAATCTCGTGTAGCGGCAGTTGGTGGCAGTTTTTTATTCTTCCGTTTCTAATACTTTACATTCTACTTGTTCTCCCCAACGGTAACAATTTTTCGCATCTTTTCCGTCTTGTGTTCCTTCAATATGTTTAAAAGTTTTGGTGTCTGCACCTTCAATTATTTTATCATCGTAATAGACATTAAATTTGTCTTTTCCATAATGATAGTCTAAATCTTGGAACGTGTTTCGGTCAATTTTTTCAACTTTTTTTCCAAAGTAGTAATAATAATTTTTGTCACGTTCCCAATTCCAACTAATTATTTCAAAAGTCTTTGCATCAGCTCCAACTATGAGTGTGTCGTGAAGAAACACCTTGTCATTTAATACTTTGTAGTCGTCATTTACTCCAATATAACCTTTTTTAGTTCTTTCAGTATCTCTGTTCACACTTTCTGTTAAATTTTGACCCATTGAAAATAAAATGTAAATCGTACCAATTGTCAAAGTTAGTAAAATAGTAAGGGGTAGTAATGACCCAAGTATTCTGTTCTTTTGAAATAGTAAACTGTTGAAATATGCAATTATTACTAAATAAATTGGATAAGCATTTAGTGCTAAAAAAAGCAAAAATGTCAAGCCTAAATTTTTAGGATTGTCGAAGAAAAAAAATGTTGTAAAAAAAACAAATGGACAAAGTAAAGCTGGCAACAAAATAGATAAATTAAGAAATTTAACCCATTTTGGTTGTTCTTTAGAGAATATTTGTTTGAGAATTTTTTTCATAATTTTCGGTCGTCATAATGTTTTAGAGGTGTCGCTCTAAAATTGCCACCAACTTATCGCTTTTAAACAAAATAAGCCAATCCAATTCCTAAAATAATCATCGAAATTTTCGCAATATTAAATTTGTGCCCTTCGCTACTTTCAAAAATAATGGTTGATGAAATATGAAATAAAATTCCAATGACAACCGCCGTTATTTGGGTGTAATATTCGTTTAAAACAGGAAAACTTTCGGAAACTAAAGTTCCTAATGGCGTCATGATAGCAAAGGTAATCATAAACAAAAATAAAGTCGTTTTATTGAGTTGCGCACTTAAGAAAAAAGTAGTTAAAATAATAGCAATAGGGAAGTGGTGAATTGCAATTCCGATGGCTAAATCATGGTGATGACCTACTGGAAATCCTTCTAACAATGCATGCAAACATAAACTGATAAAAAGAGTCCATGGCATTTGTGTTAGTTTTTCGTGACCATGCACATGACCGTGTTCTGCGCCTTTAGAGAAAAATTCAAGAATGATTTGAAACAAAATTCCAATCATAATATAAATTCCGATAGCATGATTTTTAGTTTCGTAAACTTCTGGTAATAAATGAATAACGGTTAGTGCTAATAAAAAAGAACCACTAAAAGCCAATAGTAATTTTAGATTGGTTTTGTTCTTCGGTCTAAAAAATAAAGCGATTCCAAAACCTAATAAAACAGATAGTAGAGGTAATAAATATTCCATTTAATTATTTGTTCGTGGATTTGTGGATTTGGTTATTTGGTTGCTCATTACGAATAACCAAATCCCCGAATAACCAAATAATCCTTATTTTATTTAAAAATCATGATTAATCGTTCGCTTTCGGTTTTATGAAATTTCTTTAATTTATAATCACCAAAAATATCTAATAAATAAATACCCGCTTCTTCCATCATTTCTTCAAAATTCTGCAAAGTTATAGCTTGTACTTTTTCGGTAAAATGATATTTTTCGCCTTGGTCTTCAAAAGTAATTTCTTTGTGAATATAACCGTCTTTTACGTAACGTTTGATATGAAAATCGATTCCATCAACTGTTTTTACTTCTTCAGGAACAAGATTTTCTATGACGTTATTTACGTTCATAAAATCGATAACGGCAAATCCGTATTCTGACAAGCTTTCTTTTATAGAAATTAAAGTTTTTAAATTATCGGAATCACTTTCAAAATAACCAAAACTGGTAAATAAATTAAAAATAGCATCAAATTTTTCTTCAAATGGCTCACGCATATCGTGAACTCTAAAATTCAAATGTATATTGTTGTTTTTGCTAGCTTCTGTAATGCTATTTGGCGATAAATCTACGCCCAAAACATTAAATCCCAATTGGTTTAAATAAATAGCATGTCGTCCTTTGCCGCAAGCTAAATCTAATACTGTTGCGCCTTCTGGAAGATTTAAATAATTTGTTAGATTGTCCATAAAAATCTGAGCTTCACGATAATTTCTATCTTTGTAAAGTATGTGATAGTAAGGCGAGTCAAACCAAGTAGCAAACCAGTTATTTGATTCAGGATTTTGGATTTTAGAATTAGGATTTTCGGATTCTGACATTGTTTGTTCTTTGAAATTCAAATATAACTGCAAATTTAATGTATTTTTGCAGAAAAATAACTATTACATCAACATTCACAACGCTTTTTGAATTGATTTTTGTAATTGACATTGATATTGAAAATGGAAAATTTTAAAATGATTGCCAAAACTTTTTTTGGCTTCGAAGAAATATTAGCAAAAGAACTCACACAAATGGGTGCTCAAGATGTAGAAATGGGAACCAGAATGGTTAGTTTTGCTGGCGATAAAGGCTTTATGTATAAAGCCAATTTGTCTTTGCGAACAGCTTTAAAAATTTTGAAACCTATTTATTACTTTAGAGCAAAAAGTGACGAGAATTTATACAAAAACATTCAAGGAATCGATTGGTCTAAGTATTTAAATACAAATCAAACGTTTGTAATCGATACAACTGTACATTCAGAATATTTTAAACATTCGCAGTTTGTTTCTCAGAAATGTAAAGATGCCATTGTCGATCAGTTTAGAGCAAAAACAGGCGTTCGTCCCAGTGTAGATAAAGATTTTCCAGATTTAAGAATTAATATTCACATCGATAAAGACCAAGTTTCTGTTGCTTTAGATACTTCTGGCGCTTCATTGCACCAACGTGGTTATAAAACGGCAACCAATATTGCGCCTATTAATGAGGTTTTAGCAGCTGGAATGCTATTGCTTTCTGGTTGGGAAGGTCAAGGACATTTTATAGATCCTATGTGTGGTTCGGGAACAATTCTTGCCGAAGCAGCTATGATTGCTTGTAATATTCCGGCAAACATAAATCGAAAAGAATTTGCTTTCGAAAAATGGAACGATTGGGACAACGAATTGTTTGAGAATATCATGAATTCGTTAATGAAAAAAATTAAAGAATTTCATTATACAATTGTAGGCCATGATAAAGCGCCAAGTGCCGTTCAGAAAGCCATTGCCAATATAAAAAATGCCAATCTTGATGAATATGTAACTATTTCTGAACAGAATTTCTTTGAAACCGAAAAAATGACAGAAGGGAAATTGCACATGGTTTTTAATCCACCTTACGGTGAACGATTGGATATTGAAATGGAGCGTTTTTACAGAGAAATTGGCGATACTTTAAAGAAAAGCTATCCTAATACAAACGCTTGGTTTATTACTGCAAACCTTGAAGCGTTAAAATTTGTAGGATTAAAGCCTTCTCGAAAAATTAAACTTTTTAATGGAAGTTTAGAAGCTCGATTGGTAAAATACGAAATGTACGAAGGAAGTAAGCGAACGAAATTTCAGGTTTCAGATAACAGTAATTAGATTTAAGGTAATTCACAATTCATCATTATTTTTTATGT
The DNA here is from genome assembly GCF_039932285.1 of Flavobacterium sp. Lineage (GTDB taxonomy): Bacteria > Bacteroidota > Bacteroidia > Flavobacteriales > Flavobacteriaceae > Flavobacterium. The sequence continues at coordinate 8,380 of NZ_JBDTQE010000041.1, read as the reverse complement.
CAAAAAAAACAAAATCATTCGTTTATAACTTTATAGGCTTTGCTATTATCTTTTTTACAACAAGATATTTAGTTGCAATTTATGCTCATTTAGAAGGCTATTGGATTCCAATTACTGCTTTTGTAGTGGGAACACTTTTGGCACCAAAATTTCAAACTATTCAAACTAATGAGGGAGAGAAATTATTTATGAAATGGCTTTTTATAAAAGGATTTAAGGAAATAAAATAAATAAAAAAAAGCTTTAGAATTGTCTAAAGCTTTTTTTATTAATACCAACGTTTTTTATTCTTTTTAGAAACATCAGATTTTCTAGATTTTTCTTTTTCGCCGCTTCGGTTTGAGCTGTGAACTTTCGTTGCTTCTTGCGAACCTTTTTTCCAAGGGAAAGGATGTTCATCTATTGTCGTTACTTTGGCTTTTGTAAGTTTTATAATGTCTTTCCAATATCCTTCCTCATCTTTTCCACAAAAAGAAATTGCCATTCCTTCACGACCAGCACGACCAGTTCTTCCTATTCGGTGCACATAAGTTTCTGGAATATTCGGCAAATCGAAATTAATTACATAAGGTAAAAATTCGATATCAATTCCACGAGCAGCAATATCTGTAGCAACAAGAATATCACATTCTTTGTTTTTAAAATGATCTAAAGCTCTTTGACGTGCGTTTTGAGACTTATCTCCGTGAATGGCTTCGGCATTTAAACCTTGTTTTTTTAAGGCTTTGGCAATATTATCGGCACCATGTTTTGTTCTCGAAAAAACTAGAATATTACTTAATTTTTCTTCTTTAATAATATGATATAATAATTGTCTTTTGTCAGCTTTATCTACATAATACAAACGTTGATCTACTGTTTCTATGGTTGATGAAACTGGAGCAACTTGTACGGTTGCAGGATCTGTAAGAAACATTTCAGCAAGCTCACGAATGGCTATTGGCATGGTTGCTGAAAAAAGTAAAGTCTGACGGTTGTTAGGTGTTAGTTTTACTATTTTTTTTACATCGTTTATAAAACCCATGTCTAGCATCTGATCGGCTTCATCTAGAACTAAATGATGCAAATGATCTAAATTTATAAAACCTTGTTTGTGTAAATCTAGCAATCTTCCTGGCGTTGCAATTAGAATATCGACACCGCTTTTTAGTTGGTCTACTTGTGGATTTTGAGACACACCACCAAAAATGGTTAATTGTTTTAAGTTGGTGTATTTTCCGTAAGTATCAAAACTTTCCCCTATTTGTACAGCCAACTCACGAGTAGGCGTAACAACAAGCGTACGAATTAATTTTTCTTTTTTTGATGAACCTACAATTCTGTGTAAATTATGAATGATTGGAATAGCAAAAGCTGCTGTTTTTCCTGTTCCTGTTTGTGCGCAACCTATTAAGTCTTGACCTGATAATATGATTGGTATAGATTGTTCTTGAATAGGAGTTGCACTAGTGTAACCTTCTTCAAAAACGGCTCTTTGTATACTTTTGGATAATGATAAATCTTCGAATAACATATTTTAAATTTATGCAAAGATAGGTTATTTGTTTTTATTGTTTATTCGGTTATTTGTGGATTTGGTTATTTGACAACTAGTTTATTCGTTTAATCGATTGAAACGTCACTCATTTAAAAAAAATCAGAATGATATTTTTATATTAAAAAGTTATAAAAAAAATAAAAAGCACAAATTTCACGAATTGGAGCTTATAAAAACAACTTTTAACTTTAATAAATCTATAAGCTTTTTATGGTGAAATTGTACAGAATTAACTTTTAGCGGCTACAAGAAGTGGCGAACTTCGTAACCGCATATTTTCCACTAAGATAATATTTCTTGCGAAAGAAAAACGTGAATTTACCACATTTCTCGCCATTTCTTGAAACGGCTGTTAGAAGTAGTTTTTTATGTTTCGATTTAATAATTTTCCAATATATTCAAAATCATAATTTTTTAACTCAAAAGATGGGTATTCTTTTTCAATTTCGGTATTCGGAATATCTCTTTTTATAGTGTTTCCATAGTAATCCATATAGTACCAAATATTATTTTTCTTTACAGCAAACTTATTAATATGATTTTCATTTTCCCATCCATTAATATCAAAATCTACTATAAGTGCTTCGTATTCAAATGGAATTATTATTATATTTTTTGAATTAAGAACTCCAAATTTATTATTTATTTTTCCTTTTATTATTTTGTCATTATAATAATATAAAGAATCATAAGAAACTGGAATCATAATTTTACCATTGTGTTTTATTAATCCGATTTTATTTTCTTTAGAAACATAATGCGCTTTTGGACCATATTCAACCCAACTTGTTATTTTGTCATAAATAAAAGGAATTAAAACTTCGTTATTATATTTTAAAACACCAACTTTGTTATCTTTCTTAACTATAAAATTATCTTTCCCGTTTAATTTATCATAACAACAAGCGGTATTAATATTTTGATAAAAATTTGGAATAATTATTTTGCCACCTTGATTTATTACTCCCCAAAAATTATTCGTTTTTGTAAATAAATAACCACCTCTTTTTGACTTACAAATTGTATCAAATTTGAAATTTCCATTAATAGTATCTTTTGAGATTGCAAATTTTTTATTGTTTTCGATTATAAAATCACCATTATCAAGCTCATCAATAACTTTGGTTTGACTAATTACATTTAAGCAAAAAAAGAATAAAATTATTATTGTATATTTTTTTTTCATTATATATTCTTTTTCGTCATTTTTTGGTAAAATTACTTCTAACTAACAAATAACCAAATCCACAAATAACCAAACTATGCTTGAGAATTACCTTTTATAAAATCAGTAACTAAATAACCAATTAGTTTTCCAATTAAGTGACTGTTTTTTTCTTCACCAAGTGACGGTGCTCCTTCGCAAATATGAATATAGCTTGCATTTTGGTTTTGACTAAAATAATAGATGAATTGTCTTAGCTCTTCTACAGAAAAACCAGTTAAAGTCATAGCACTTGAAGCTATATTTGGTATAGAATCTAAATCGATTTCGAGACCAAAAAAGTCGTTTTTGATAAAGTCTAATGACTGGATCATTTCTTGTTCGAAATATTTCTGATGGCGAATATTAATTTCGTCATAAGTATTATATCTAATTCGATCGTCTAATTTTTTTATTGAGTCTAAAACACTTTTTGAAGTATAACTTTCGTGTAATCCGAATATGAAATATTTTTTAAGAAACCCTTCATCAAAGGCGTAAGAAAACCCATTTCCACTGTGTCTTCCTTCTAGAATTCTAAAATCGGAATGGGCATCAAAATTAATAGCATTTATGGCTTTTCCTTTGGCAAGAGCTGTACCTTTTATATTCCCATAAGAATTATTGTGTCCACCACCTATAATTATAGGAATTTTTCCAGCTTTTACAATCGAAAAGATAATGTGTGAAACTTCTTTATCAATTTGTTCAACAATTTTAAATAATTGTTTTCGGTCTTCGGGTTTGTTTTCATTTAAATCTTTTGCCGATTCCATTTCTTGAGAAATATCTACTTGACCTAATATTATAATAGAACTTCCTTTACAAAATTTATTGTGCTGAATGTTTGCAATACTCTGTATTGCACTACTCCAAGCCGAACTTGCACCAGAACGACCTAAATTAGCTCTAATTCCAATATCTTCGGGAATTCCTAAAATGATATATTTTGCTTCACTATTAGTAATAAATTCAACAATATTATCCTCTTTGGGAACTATAATTATTTTTTCGCCAAATTTTACTTCTCCATTTCTGAAATTTGTAATTTTTGCTAAATCAGATTGTTTAAAACGTATTAAGTTTTCCATATTAAAAATTATGATGAATCAAAAATACTATTTTTTTTAAACTAGAGTTAAAAGTTAAAGAATAATAATATAAATTGCACTTTAATTAATCTACCGAAAAAATGGAAAATCTAGTACAAAAAAACAATAATAACTCTGGACTTAAAGCTGTAATTGTAATATTATCTTTACTTTTATTAGGTAGCTTATGGTATGTTTATAAAATATCCAATGATTATAAAGTAACTGAAACGATATTAATTAATGAGAAAGACGCAGTGCTAAAAGACCTTTCTACTGCAAAAGACTCTCTTAATGTTGCAATATCATCAAATACAACCTTATCTGATGAATTAATATCAGAAAGAGATAAAATACAACAATTGATGGCTGATATCGATAAATCTAAAGGAGATGTTGTTTTGATGTCAAAATATAAAATAGAAGCCAGTACATTGAAAAATAAAGTATCTTTCTTAATGAAACAAGTAAATGTTCTTAAAAAAGAAAATGAAAAGTTAACTGTACAGCGAGATAGTACTGCTATAGTTCTTGGTAAAACAAAAAAATATGCAGATACACTTGTTGAACAGAATTTTAAGTTATCAAATACTATAGAGAAGGGTGCTAAACTTTCGGTGCTAAATTTACAATCATCGGCTGTAAGACAAAAAAGTTCAGGTAAACAAATTTCAACAGATAAGGCTAGTAGAGCAGATGTATTAAAAATTAGTTTTATGATTGCTGAAAATCAAATTGCAAAATCTGGGGATAAAACATATTATGTACAAGTAATAGATAGTAAAAGTAATGTATTAGGAGATAAAAAGACTGAATTTTTTGGTGAAAAATCACTAAATTATAGTTTTGTAACCTCTGTTAAATATGAGAATAAAACTGTAAAAGTTGAACAAGATTTACCAGTAAAGGATATTGAAAGCGGTTCTTATTTTGTTAATATTTTTGATAAAGTAGAATTGGTTTCTAAAACTAGTTTTACTCTAAAATAATAACAGTATTTTTAAATAAAAAAATCTCACTTAGAAGTGAGATTTTTTTATTTAAAAATATAGAACTTAAAAAAAACTATTTTTTAGCTTTCAGAGCTTTATATTTGTCGGTCATATCAAGTGCATTATAAACATTAAGTAATGTAGATTTTATTTCTGAATCTCCAGTAAACAATTCTTCTGCTTTCTCTAAGTAGGGAAGTGCAGATTTATATAATCCTTGTTGTTTAGCCTTTAGTACTTCATATTTTTTATTATCTGCTGGAGTAGTACCAAGTTTGTTCATCTGATCTACTAATTTTGATTCGCCGTCCAACTTTAAAACAGTAAGATTTATATATGCATTTTTATATTTTGGATCAATTGTAATTGCCTTAATATAATTTTTCTCTGCTTCAATTTTAGAGGCTTCGTCTTTAGATTGAGATAAAACAACACCTAAGTTATAAAATAAATCGGCATCATTTGGATTTTTAATTGTAGCCTCAGAAATTAGTTTTTTATACATTTCTAAGTCATTTGTTTTGTAATACAAATTGGCTTCAGCTATTATTAAAGATGTATCTTCAGGATTTGCAAGTCTTGCATCAGAAATAGATTTTTTTGCTCCTGCTATATCATTTTTAGCAATGTAAGCCATTGCTAGATTTTTGTAAATCTCTCCTCTTTTTGATGTTATTTTTTCTATTCTAGGATTTGTATGAGTACCAATTTTTACTGCAATATCTCTTTCTGAAATATTATTAAAATAATCCTCTTGATCATTTGCTTTATTTTTTGCTAAATAATTAGTGGATTCTCCAGTATAATTTAAAGTATTTAACTCCTTATAAAGTTTGATAGAGTTATCATAATCTTGGGCTCTTAATGCATAATCTGCAGCGATATATAATCTTTCTTGATCTTTTTTATCTAATTGATAAAGAGAATAAGCAATTTGAGATACTTCTTTGTATTTTTTCTGACCATCTAATTCAATAACAAACTGCCAAATTATTGGTTTGAAATTTTTTATAGTCTCATTTATATTATCAGTATAAATCTTTTTCCCTGAATTTTTCTCATATTCTAAAGTTGCATTTAAACTAGAAGATAAATTAGTAATGGTTTCTAAATTTAGAAAATTAGCTTTTTGCATTGTTGTTGCATCATTACCTAAAGCTTTTACTTCTAAAATTGGTAACATAGATTTATAAAAATCTGAATAGATTTTATCATTTTCTTCAATAGCTACATCACCTAGTTTTGTAGCATTTTTTTTGTATTCTATTAAATCTTCACTAGAAATAGTTTCTTTTGCATAGATTTTTTTTAGTGTTTTCATTTCTTCTTTCTGAGCAAATGTTGCTAGTGAGAAAAATAACAATCCTGCAATTATTTTAGATTTTGTTTTCATTTTTTATGCGTATTAATTTTTAATTTATTTAACAAATTTAAAAATAGGGTTTTCAATATCTGTGCCAAACATTAAAAACCCTATCTATATATTATTTATGCTTCATCATCAGAATCGTCCTCTTCTTCTTCTTCTTCCGAATCCTCTTCTTCTTCTGAATCGTCGTCATCATTAGTCCCATCATCTTCAAGAACTTCTAATACTGGTTTTACTCTTTCAATTACGGATTCAATAACATTTCCATCCTCATCAACTAGAACTTCTTCTACATCGTCTTTCATTACTTTTGTAACTGCTGCGATGGAATCTTTTCCTTTTAAGTTAATTAGTTTTACCCCTTGAGTTGCACGCCCCATTACTCGTAAATCTTCTACTGCCATTCTAATGGTTAATCCTGATTTGTTTATAATCATTAAATCATCAGCATCGGTAACAGTATTTATCGAAATAAGTTGTCCAGTTTTTTCGGTGATATTTAAAGTTTTAACTCCTTTTCCACCACGGTTTGTGATTCTGTATTCATCAAGACTAGAACGTTTTCCGTATCCGTTTTCTGCAACTACAAGAATTTCGCTATTCATGTCATTTACAGAAACCAGTCCGATAACTTCATCGGATTCGTCTTTAAGTCTAATTCCGCGAACTCCAGAAGCTGTTCTTCCCATTGGACGGGTTTTAGTTTCTTCAAAACGAAGTAGTTTTCCAGATTTTACAGCTATTATTATTTGACTATTTCCATCAGTTAATTCAGCTGATAGTAATTCGTCTCCTTCTTTGATAGTAATGGCTGCAACACCATTTACACGTGGTTTAGAATATTTATCTAAAGATGTTTTCTTAACCATACCTTTTTTAGTAACCATAATCAAGTTATGGCTATTTGTATAGTCTTTATCTTTAAGATCTTGTGTACAAATAAAAGCTTTTACTTTATCGTCACTTTCTATGTTTATTAAGTTTTGTAAAGCTCTTCCTTTTGCTGTTTTACTTCCTTCTGGAATTTCGTAAACACGCATCCAATAGCATTTTCCTTTTTGGGTAAAGAACATCATATATTGATGGTTTGTAGCTACATACATGTGCTCTAAGAAATCCGCATCACGAGTTCCCGCTGATTTTTGCCCAACACCACCTCTGTTTTGTGTTTTGTATTCATTAAGGTTCGTACGTTTTATATAACCCGCGTGTGAAATTGTGATAACCACATTTTCATCGGCAATTAAATCTTCGATACTTACATCTCCACCAGAATATTCGATTTGAGAACGACGAGCATCGCCATATTTCTCACGCATATCCTCTAATTCTTCTTTGATTAATGCTGTTCTTAAGTTTACATCTGCAAGTAAAGCTTTCAAATGCTCGATTAATTTCATTAATTCTTCATATTCTGCTCTTAATTTGTCTTGTTCTAGACCTGTAAGCTGACGCAAACGCATTTCTACGATAGCACGTGCTTGAATATCAGAAAGTTTGAATCTTTCGATTAATTTTTCTTTGGCTTCATCTGTATTTTTTGAAGATCGAATTAAAGCAATCACTTCATCAATATTGTCCGAAGCAATGATTAATCCTTCTAAAATGTGCGCTCTTTCTTCTGCTTTACGTAAATCAAACTGAGTTCTACGGACTACTACATCATGACGGTGCTCTACAAAATAATGAATCAAGTCTTTTAGATTCAACATTTGCGGACGACCTTTTACCAATGCAATATTATTTACAGAAAATGAAGATTGTAATTGGGTATATTTATAAAGTGTATTTAATACTACATTTGGCGTCGCATCACGCTTCAATATATAAACGATACGCATACCGTTTCTATCCGATTCGTCACGAATGTTCGATATACCTTCAATTTTTTTATCATTTACCAAATCGGCCGTACGCTTAATCATATCGGCTTTATTCACTTGGTAAGGAATTTCGCTCACAATAATGCATTCGCGACCATCAACCTCTTCAAAACCAACTTTTGCACGCATTACAATACGTCCACGACCAGTTTTAAAAGCTTCACGAACACCTTCATATCCGTATATTATACCACCAGTAGGAAAATCTGGTGCTTTAATGTGGTGCATCAACTCATCAATCTCGATATCATTATTTTCAAGATAAGCTAAAGTTCCATTTATAACTTCGGTTAAGTTGTGTGGT
>NZ_JBDTQE010000040.1:0-25421 GCF_039932285.1 Flavobacterium sp. | reverse complement strand
CCTTGTGCAACGCGGTCACAACGAACGATTCCACCAAATATATTAATCAAAATTGCTTTTACGTTCGGATCTTTCAAAATAATACGGAAAGCTGTTTCAACACGTTTAGCATCGGCAGTTCCTCCTACGTCTAAGAAATTTGCTGGTTCGAAACCTGCATATTTAATTAAATCCATAGTTGCCATAGCAAGACCTGCGCCATTTACCATACAACCTACAGTTCCATCAAGATCTACATAGTTCAGACCTACTTCTTTAGCTTCAACTTCGATAGGATTTTCTTCACGAATATCACGCATATCAGCATATTTCGGCTGACGGTATAATGCGTTGTCATCTATATTTACTTTAGCATCTACTGCCATTATTTTGTTATCCGAAGTTTTTAGCACTGGGTTAATTTCAAACATCGAAGCATCAGAACCAATGTAAGCATTATATAAAGAGTCGATAAATTTCACCATTTCTTTAAATGCATTTCCAGAAAGACCTAAGTTAAAAGCAATTCTTCTTGCTTGAAAAGCTTGTAATCCAACTGCTGGATCTATTTCTTCATTGAAAATTAAATGTGGTGTGTGCTCAGCAACTTCTTCAATATCCATTCCACCTTCGGTAGAATAAACAATCATGTTACGTCCGGTAGCTCTGTTTAGTAAAACTGACATATAAAACTCAGAAGTTTCGCTTTCACCAGGATAATAAACATCTTCTGCAATTAAAACTTTGTGTACTTTTTTTCCTTCCGCAGATGTTTGAGGTGTAATTAATTGCATACCAATAATTTGCTCAGAAATCTCTTCAACCTGTTGCAAGTTTTTAGCCAACTTTACTCCACCACCTTTACCACGTCCACCAGCGTGAACTTGAGCTTTAACTACATACCAGCTTGTACCAGTTTCGGCAGTTAATTGTTTTGCAGCAGCAACAGCTTCTACAGGATTATTTGCAACAATACCACGTTGTATGCGTACACCGTAACTTGCTAAAATTTCTTTTCCTTGATATTCGTGTATATTCATAATGAAGTTTTTGACTTTTTGAGTGGCACAAAAATAATAAATTTAGAACTAATATTCTAACTGAATTTGTTTTTTATTTATTGCTTTTCTTTGCTTTTCATTTTAACCTAGAGATGTATAATATTTCGCATCTATTAAAAATGTATTTCAAATTATGCTTTTCATAATAAAATAGGTTTAAATTCGATAAATTTTATTAAATTATTAATTATTTTTTGGTTACCTCATCTTTCTATAATATTTTTGTCTAAAATTATTAAAATAATGGAATCTAATCAATTACTTTCAGTAGCGCAAGAATTTGGTAGTCCACTTTATGTGTATGACGCCGAAAAAATTCTATCACAGTATCAACGTTTAACAAATGCTTTTTCTAAGGTAGAAAAACTACGTATTAATTATGCTGTCAAGGCATTGTCGAACATTTCTGTTTTAAAGCTACTGAAACAGGTAGATTCTGGACTTGACACCGTTTCTATTCAGGAAGTAAAACTAGGTTTACATGCTGGTTTTTCTCCAAATAAAATTATTTATACACCTAATGGTGTTTCTATAGATGAAATTGAAGCAGTTGCAGCATTGGGTGTTCAAATTAATATTGACAACTTATCTATATTAGAGCAATTTGGAGCAAAACACCCACAAATACCAGTTTGTATTCGTATAAATCCTCACGTAATGGCTGGCGGAAATTCAAATATTTCGGTAGGACATATTGATAGTAAATTTGGTATTTCGATACACCAATTACCACATATATTGCGAATTGTAGAAAATACAAAAATGCATATAAACGGTATTCACATGCATACTGGTTCGGATATTTTAGATATTGAAGTGTTTTTGTATGCTTCAGAAATATTATTTGATACAGCAAAAAACTTCAAAACATTAGATTTTATCGATTTTGGAAGTGGGTTTAAAGTTCCCTACAAAAAAGGAGACATCGAAACTGATGTGGAAGAATTAGGAAGAAAATTGTCGAAAAAATTTAATGCTTTCGAAAAAGAATATGGCAGATCATTAACTTTAACTTTCGAACCTGGAAAATTCTTGGTAAGTGAAGCTGGTTATTTTTTAGCCAAAGTAAATGTTGTAAAACAAACAACCTCAACCGTTTTTGCGGGAATCGATTCTGGATTTAATCACTTAATTCGTCCCATGCTTTATGGTTCAGAACATTATATCGAGAATATTTCGCATCCAAAAGGGAAGGAACGTTTTTATTCGGTTGTAGGATACATTTGTGAAACTGATACATTTGCCACAAACAGAAGAATTTCGGAAATAAAAGAAGGGGATATTTTAAGTTTTAGAAATGCAGGAGCTTATTGTTTTTCGATGGCTTCCAACTATAATTCTCGATACAAACCAGCTGAAGTATTATGGAAAGATGGCAAAGCACATCTTATTCGTGAGCGAGAGACTTTTGACGATTTGTTAAAAAATCAGATTATGATTGAAATGTAAAAATATAAAAAAAGCGGTTTCGTAAAATTTACTAGACCGCTTTTTTTATATTTTTATTTTAAAATTTCTGAAAGTACATTACTTTGTGTCCCGTTAGGAAATGGGATTTGAATTTTTTGTGCAATTGTTGGTGCAATTTGTGTAATTTCTTTCTTTTCGTGGGTTTCTCCCTTTTTTATATTCCAACCATAAAAAATACAAGGCACATGAGTATCATAACTATAAGGAGTTCCGTGAGTTGTCCCAGTAATTCCATGGTCGATATTTCCTGTTCCGTATAATACAACTATATCACCGTTTTGCTTAGGATCATATCCTTTAAAAATAAAATTTGAATAATAATCATTACCTGTCGAATTTAGTATTTCTTCTTCAGTATAGACTCTTTTTACTTCTTTGAAAGTCATTAAATAGTCTTTGAAGCTTTGTTTTATTCTACTTAATTCTAAACCTTTTTCTTTTATTATTGTTTTATCAAAAAACAAATTAGCGTTAGAATAATCTAAAACTAGGTTAGCTCCAAAAGTTTCTTCGGAGAATTTTTTTAAACTAGCAGTTAAGTCATTTGCATCAATATTTTTTACATCATATTTATGATCTCTCAAATAACTAGCATTTTCAGCACCTGCATGATCTGCTGTTAGAAATAAGAGATAATTTCCTTTTCCTACGGTTGTGTCTAAATTTGCAATGAAGTCAGCAATGGTTTTGTCTAAACGCAAATAAGTGTCTTGCAATTCTATTGAATGTGCACCAAAAGTATGTCCAACATAATCTGTAGAAGAAAAGCTTACGGTTAGGAAATCGGTAATATCATCTTTCCCTAATGCTTCTTTTTCGATAGCTCTAATCGCAAAATCGGCTAAAAGGTCGTTTCCATAAGGTGTGCTTTTTAATATTTCAGCTCCTTTTTGGTCATATATTTTTTTTAAATCATAAGGAAAAACAGGATCTTTTGTTTTATCAATTTTTCCTTCGTAAGGATTATTATCAGAAAGACTTTCGTTATAAGTAGCTATCGGATTTAGTAAATCCCACCCTTTATTTATATAAGTCATGTATTTTTTTTCTTGATTGAATTGCGTTACCCAATCTGGTAATTTTTCGCCATAAAAAGTACTTGATATAAATGAACCTGTACTGCTGTACCAAAATGCCCAATTAGCGAAATGTCCTGCTGGCAAAATAGCGCCACGATCTTTCATGCTTAAACCTATTACTTTTCCTTTGAAGTTAGTTGTCATTCGTAACTCATCAGTAATAGTAGTGCTTTGCAGATTTTTTGGAGACATTTCTCCTTCTTTAACAAGTCCATCACCAAGCATTTTTACCGATGCATCATCAGTACAATACATGTTCTTACCTGTTGTTCTATTAAACCATTCGTTACCTACTATTCCATGTATTGCAGGTGTTGTTCCTGTATATATTGAAGCATGTCCTGGTGCCGTATAAGTTGGCATATAATTGTAATGCATGTTATGAAAAGTATAACCATCGGTCATTAATTTTTTGAAGCCATTTTGTGAAAAATCATCAGAAAAACGGTATAAATATTCCATTTTCATCTGATCTACTACAATACCAACAACTAATTTTGGCCTTTGTTCCTGTATTTGATTTTTCTGCTGTGCTTGGGTTATTAATGTTGTAATAATTGCCAAAAGCAAGAATAGCTTTTTCATATACTTTAATTTTTTAGGGCAAAAATACAATTTAGATTTTATTTTATTATTAAAAATTGATTAAGAAAAAAAATGATTTATATTGATTACATTTTAAAATTAGCAACTTCTTGTTTTGCTATTTTAAACTCAGTAATCATGTCTTCAATAATGTTTGCGGCTGGTTTTATATCATGAATAAGTCCTGCAATTTGCCCTATTTCGAGTTCACCATCTACTAAATCCCCTTCAAACATGCCGCGTTTGGCACGGGCACGACCTAAAAGTGTTTTTAATTCTTCTGGAGTTGGACATTTGGTATATAAATCCTGAACATCGTTATAAAATTTATTTTTAATCAAACGAACGGGTGCTAACTCTTTCAATGTAACTTGTGTTCCTCCTTCTTCAACTTCAATAATAGTTTTTTTGAAATCGTCGTGAGAAGAACTTTCGGTAGAAGCGGCAAAACGTGAGCCTACTTGTACACCATCGGCGCCAAGAACCATCACAGCCAACATTCCACGACCAGTTGCAATTCCTCCAGCAGCAATAAGTGGAATCGAAATCTGTTCTTTAACCATTGGTATTAATGTCAAAGTAGTAGTTTCTTCTCTTCCGTTATGACCCCCAGCTTCAAACCCTTCGGCAACGATAGCATCGACACCTGCTTCTTGCGCTTTTAGTGCAAATTTTGAACTACTTACTACATGAACTACTGTAATTCCTTTTTCTTTTAGAAAACTAGTCCAAGTTTTAGGATTTCCTGCCGATGTAAATACAATTTTCACACCTTCTTCGACAATAATATTGATTATTTCTTCAATATTTGGATACAACATTGGGACATTGACACCAAAAGGTTTGTCCGTTGCTTTTTTGCATTTCTGAATATGGTCTCGTAAGACTTCCGGATACATAGATCCAGCTCCTATTAACCCTAAACCCCCTGCATTACTTACCGCGCTTGCTAATTTGTAACCAGAATTCCAAATCATTCCGCCTTGAATAATTGGATATTTTATATTGAAAAGTGATGTTATTTTGTTCATTGAAATTATCTAATCGAAATTTAGTTTTTAATTAATTTACCATACAAAGTTTTTTCAGTAGAAGCGATATTGTAATAATAAACACCACTATTTAAAGATTGTAAAGAAATTTTTTGGCTTTGAGCATCAATGTTTTTTTCTAAAACTAATTGTCCCAAATTATTATAAAATTTGATTGTCGAACCCATTATATTGTTTGAACTTGTAACTTCAACTTCATTAGTAGCAGGATTTGGGTACAAATTAAAATTATTAATCGAAAATTCTGGTGTAGATAATGCATTATTTAAAGCCAATTGAAAATCTGGGATTCCATAACCATAGTTGTTATTTTGTGTTACAATAGACGTTGCGTATCTGTCGGCAGAAGCTTTTGTAAGTTGTACAATTTCTGCATTGGTTTTATTTGGAAATGCTGACCAAAATGAAGTAATGGCTCCTGCTAAAATTGGAGATGAAAAAGAAGTCCCATTTGCTGTTGTAATTGTTCCTGTTGGTGTCGAAATATAAGCCGATGAACCCCTAGCCATTAAATCTGGCTTCATTCTTCCATCGCCTGTTGGACCAATAGAACTAAATCCAGATTTAACTTCGGTAGAAGTTACTGAACCTACCGTTACTGCAAAAGTTGCATCAGCAGGTGTTCCTACATGTGGCTCGGCATTTGAGCCTTCGTTTCCTGCAGAAATAACACATATCATTCCTTTTGAAAAAGCAATATCTACAGCTCTAGAAGCAACTGATGTTTGTCCGTTCATTTTTGCATAAGTGTAGCTATAAGCAGGATTATCAAATCCAAAATACCCTAATGAAGAATTTATAACATCTACTCCTAACCTATCAGCTTCTTCTGCTCCTTCAACCCAATTAGTGAGTTCTAATGGTTCTTCATTAGCAACATCTTCAGTTATAAATAAATAATAGCTAGCATCAGGAGCTGTACCAATTAAATTAGTAGCATTTGCGCCCATTGTTGATAAAACATTGGTTCCGTGATTATTACCTGTATAAAAATTAGTCGAATTATTTACAAAATCATAACCACCTAATATTAATCCTCTATTGCGTAAACTTGCAAATGGAGCTGCTGTATTTACACCTGGAAAACCAGCATCTAAAATAGCTATTATTTTACCTGCTCCTGTATAATTTTGTTGATGTAAAATATGGCAATTTAACATTTGCACCTGATTTGCTGAATTACCATAATTATAGGTAACTTGAGTTTCGTTAGTATCCTGCCATTTATTTACTTTACTTGTTTTATTTGAAGGCTGAGTAATTTTTCCTGCTGGATTCAACGAATGATTGGCATACTGAATATGATCTACAAATGACAATCCTGATAATGCAGCAATATCGGTTTGCAACCCTCGAACATGAACCATATTTAACCATTTCGATTTGGCTAAAACGGCAATTCCATTTGATGCTGCTATCTGATCGACATAAGGCTGGTATAACGGTGCGTCTTTTATATCTAATGCAATTCCTTGTGTAGTTCTTCTGTCTAAAGAACGCTGAGTTAGTTCAGATAATGGATTGCTAAAAAAAACTGCGGAATTTGGTTTTGTATTAAAATAAACCCAAGCATCTTCTTGCGAAAAAGCATTTATTGATATTGTAAAAATTAAAAAAAGTAGTAGTTTTTTCATAGTTGTGTATATTTGAAATTTCAAATATACACAAAGAAATTATAATTTTGAAACATTACGAAATAACACCTGAACCTATTAATTCATCGCCAATATGCCAAGAAACAAATTGTCCTTGTGTAATGGCAGATTGTGGGCTTTCAAATTCAACATACAAACCATCTTCAAACTGATGCAAGATTGCTTTTTGCAATTCCTGACGGTAACGAATACGTGCCATAACTTGTATGGTTTCTCCTTTGGCTAAAGCCAAATCGGTGCGAATCCAATGAATTTCATCTTTAGCAACAAATAATGCTTTTTTGAATAATCCTGGATGATTGTGTCCTTGCCCTGTATAAATCGTATTTGTTTCAACATCTGTAGAAATGATAAATAAAGCTTCTTTTGTTCCACCTACATTCAATCCTTTTCGTTGACCAATGGTGAAATAATGAGCGCCTTGGTGCTTTCCAACAACCTTTGCGACTTCTGGACTATATTCGATATTTTTTGCTTCAAAAGCTAATTTTGCTTCGATTGAATCAAAGTTTATTTCTTTTTGATTATAAATTTCATTGGTTGAATCGACTTCAAAAATTAAACCATCTTTTGGTTTTAGCTGTTGTTGCAAAAATTCTGGCAAACGCACTTTTCCTATAAAACACAAACCTTGAGAATCTTTCTTTTCGGCAGTGATTAATTCCATTTTAGTAGCAATTGCACGTACTTGTGGTTTTGTGAGTTCACCAATGGGGAATAAAGATTTAGCTAGTTGTTCTTGTGATAATTGACACAAAAAATAAGATTGGTCTTTATTATCATCGACACCTGCTAATAATTGATAAACAGGCTTTCCTTCAATTTCAATTTCTCCTTTTCGACAATAGTGACCCGTAGCAACATAATCGGCACCTAGAGAAAGTGCAATTTTCATAAAAACATCGAATTTTATTTCGCGATTGCAAAGTACATCAGGATTGGGTGTACGTCCTTTTTTGTATTCGCTAAACATATAATCAACAATTTTCTCTTGGTATTGCTCGCTTAAATCGACTGTTTGAAAAGGGATTCCTAATTTTTCGGCAACTAATAATGCGTCATTACTGTCTTCAAGCCAAGGACATTCGTTGGAAATTGTAACAGAATCATCGTGCCAATTTTTCATAAACAGTCCTATTACTTCATAACCTTGCTCTTGTAATAAATAAGCAGCAACACTCGAATCGACACCTCCAGAAAGACCTATAACAACACGTTTCATTATAATTTTACTTTAAAGTACAAAGGTAACAGATTTATAACGCATTTATAAATATTTTAATCACTTAATAAAATGCTACTATTAGAAAAAATGATTGAAATATTAATTGTTTTAAATGCTTTCTTAAATCCTAAAAACACTATTTCTTTACCTTTAAACTTGGTTTTTTATAACCGTTTATAGTATCTGCATTCATCTGACGGACTAATTTTCCTTTTTCGTAATATTTCCAAATCCCTTTCTTTTTGTCTTCTTTAAACTGACCCAAGACGACTACTTTACCAGATCCGTCATAAACTTTATATGGTCCTTGCATGACATCATTTGCAAAAGTAGATTCTTCAACTAATTTTCCTTCTTTAGAATATTTTTTGGAAATTCCTTGTTTCAAGTTATTTTTGTAAGACACTTCTTCCGCTAATAAGCCTCCTGAAAAAAATACTTTTCTAGTTCCTTCAATTTTATCATGCACATAATTTTCAGTGGTCATGATTTCTTTTGAATTCTTATGATAATATTTCCAAAGTCCTTCACGCAATTTATTAACGGTGTTTCCTTCACTTACTTTGTTTTTATTTTCATCATAAAAAATAGTAAAAGCACCATTTTTAGTATCAAAATCTCGAGTTGCCAAAACTAATTTTTTATCACTATTGGCATAATATGTAAACATTCCTATTTCTTTTCCGTGGTTAAAATTACCCACATATCGTAATATTTTCGAATCATCGTAAAAACCATTCCATAATCCTTGACGCAAACCATTTTCGTCGAAACTATTAGGTGAAATTTGAGGTTTTATTTCTTCTGCTTTTGGCGTTTCTACTTTTGTTACTTGAGCATAACCAAATGAGAAGTTTACTAATATTATAAAAACTAAATATTTTTTGATTGTTTGAGGCTTCATAATTTTAAATATTGACTGTTTTGTATTAACTCTAAATGTTATTTTTTATTATTGAAGTAATAATCTATTACATAAACACAACATCAAAAATAATACCGATTCTAAATTTATAAAAAAAATCATTCGCCGTAACGAATGATTTTAATTTTTTATTTGTTTTTATCTTTTGCTTTTTGTGCTTCAGCTTGTTCCATTACTTCTTGTAATTTTTGTTGAAACTTACCTTTCTTTTTAGGTTCTTTTAGCTTGTTTTCTTGTATTTGAGCATGAATCTTATCATTATCTACAATATATCTTTTAATCACAAACATAATTCCTATTGTAATTACATTCGAAATTAGTGTATATAAACTAAGTCCTGAACCATAATTATTAAAGAAAATAAGCATCATTACTGGCGATATATACAACATCATTTTCATGATTTTTGCCATATCTGGCATACCTTCTTGTTGTGGCGCTTGCATTTGTTGGTCTCCAGCTGTCATTTTTGTATAAAAGAAAATCGCAATAGCTGCCAATAGTGCAAACAAACTCACGTGGTTTCCGTAAACTGCTGAAATAACTGGAATATGTTGTTTCCAAGATAAAACAGTATCAAAAGAAGATAAATCCTGCGACCATAAGAATCCTTTTTGTCTCAACTCGATTGCAGAAGGAAAAAATTGAAACGAAGCATACATAAACGGAATTTGTATCAAAGCTGGAATACAACCCGCCATTGGGTTTACCCCTGCTTTATTATACAGCTTCATTGTTTCTTGCTGCTTTTTCATTGGATCTTTTGAGAACTTTTCGTTTAATTCATTTATTTCAGGACGCAAAACTTTCATTTTTGCCTGAGACAAGAAAGACTTATATGTAATAGGTGACATTGCAATTTTGATAATTACTGTAAAAATAATAATCGCAATTCCTAAAGAAATATAAGAACTTAAAAATCCAAATAATGGAATGAAAATAAACATATTAATCCATCCAAAAACTCCCCAACCTAAAGGAATAATTTTTTCTAGATTTTTATTATATGTTTTTAATAATTTATAATCTGATGGACCATAATACCAGTTCATCTTATAATCTACCTCACCATTCTTAAACGCTAAAGGAATATTCGCTCTAAATTGTTTGGTATAAATAGTATCTCCTTTTTCTTCGTCGACTATGTTTGAAGAATATAATTTTGTTTTCTCAAATGGCGTATTTGTTAATAATATTGATGAGAAAAAATGTTGCTTATACGCTACATAAGTCAATTTGTCTAAAGTTTCTTCTTTGTCTTTTCCTTGTCCTACATTATTGTGTTTTCCATCTTCATATTCATATCTAATATCAGTAAAACGATTTTCGTTCGAGATGCTTTTTTCACTACGAAATGATTTTAAACTCCATTCTAAATCTGCAGGTTTTGTTGTGTTTAGAACCGATGCTAATCCTTGCGAACGAACATCAAAATCTAACATATAATCATTAGCTTTTAGCACATATTTATATTCTAAAAACTGATTTACACCTGCTTTCAATTTCATTGAAAGAATTTGATCTGCTCCTACTTTTGTTAGGGTAGGCTCAAAAAACAAGTCTTTAGTATTTAATGTTCTATTGTCTTGGGTTTGAAGTGTAATATTTAGACCTGCATTATTGTCTTTAATAAGTTGAACTAATTTCCCCGAATCTTTAGAAATTTGTTTGAAGTTTTTTAAAGTCGCTTCGGCAATATACCCACCTTTATTAGCGATTTTTAAAATAATCACTTCGTTTTCTATTGTAGTAAATTCAGATTTTGCAGATGGCAATGTTGCTGAATAAGCAAAGCTACCTAAAGTGGCTTTCATTTTTGCAACTTGAACTGAATCTGTTGGCAAAACAGCTGTTTCAGTAACTTTTGCTACTTGATTGTCTTCAGTTTTAGCTTTTTCAACTAGTTCTTGCTTGGCTTTTTTATCAATTTCTGCTTGTGTTGGTTTATTTTGATACATGATCCAAATCATAATACCAAAAATTAATACAAATCCAATAATCGAATTAAGGTCTAATTTCTTCTTTTCCATCTTTTAAATTTTGCTTTAAGCATTAGGCTTCAAGCGGTAAGCTTATGTTAGTCTGTATTTTTTTATTTTGTTACCAAAATAAATTTTTACACCTAATTATTTTTATTTTTTACAGCCGCTGCCACAAAACTAACAAACAATGGATGCGGAGTCAATACTGTACTTTTGTATTCTGGATGGTATTGAACGCCTATAAAAAACGGATGATTTTCCAATTCTATAACCTCTACCAAACCTGTTTCTGGATTTACTCCAGAAGTGATTAATCCTGCTTTTTGTAATACTTCTAAATAATCGCTGTTAAACTCATAACGATGACGATGACGCTCTAAAATATCTGATTTTCCGTATATTTTATGTGCTAAAGTATTTTCTGTTAAATGACATTTCCAAGCACCCAAACGCATGGTTCCGCCTTTGTCTGTAACTGTTTTTTGCTCTTCCATCAAGTTTATTACTGGATGTGAAGTATTTTCATTCATTTCGGTCGAATTAGCATCAGCATAACCCAAAACGTTTCGTGAATATTCTATGACTGCCATTTGCATTCCAAGACAAATTCCCAAAAACGGAATGTTATTTTCTCTTGCATAACGAACAGTTTCTATTTTTCCTTCTATTCCGCGACCGCCAAATCCTGGTGCAACTAGTATGCCATCTAACCCTTTCAATTGATTTTCTGCCGTTTTGACATCTAAATATTCTGAGTGAATAGAAATTACATTTACTTTTGTCTCATTTGTGGCTCCTGCATGAATAAATGCTTCCAAAATTGACTTGTAAGAATCTTGTAACTCAACATATTTACCAACTAAACCGATATTTACTTCATGTTTCGGGTTTTTATGTTTTTGCAAAAACTCATTCCATAGTTTTAAGTCTGGAGTCGATTTTTCAGGTAAATCTAATTTTTTTAAGGCTACCTTATCCAACCCTTCTTCAAGCATCAAATTAGGAACATCATATATCGTTGAAGCATCAATAGATTGAATAACTGCTTCACGTTTTACATTACAAAACAAAGCCAATTTATGACGCAAATCTTCTGATAATTCGTATTCTGTTCTGCAAACTAATATGTCGGCTTTTATACCGCTTTCCATCAATGTTTTTACAGAATGTTGTGTTGGTTTTGTTTTCAATTCACCAGCTGCTGCCAAATACGGCACCAAGGTTAAGTGAATTACAATTCCATTATTTTCTCCTAATTCCCAAACCAATTGACGTACGGATTCGATATACGGTAATGATTCGATATCACCTACTGTTCCTCCAATTTCGGTAATTACAATATCATAATCCCCTGAATTTCCTAGCAACTGCATACGTTCCTTAATCTCATTTGTGATATGAGGTACAACTTGAACTGTTTTTCCTAAAAATTCGCCACGACGTTCTTTTTCAATGACTGAAAGATAAACCCTTCCAGTAGTTACGTTATTTGCTTGAGATGTAGGTACATTCAAAAAACGCTCATAGTGACCTAAATCTAAATCTGTTTCAGCTCCATCATCAGTAACATAACATTCGCCATGTTCATAAGGATTTAGCGTACCTGGATCGACATTAATATAAGGATCAAATTTTTGAATTGTTGTCCTATAGCCTCTTGCTTGTAATAATTTTGCTAAAGAAGCTGCAATAATACCTTTCCCTAAAGAAGAAGTAACGCCACCTGTAACAAAAATATATTTCGTTTGATTCATTGTGTTGTGTTGTTGTAGTTGTGTAAAAAACGTGGCAAAAGTACAATTATTAATTGATAATTAGCAATGGAAAATTGACAATTAACCTTTAATTTTTTAATGTTTTTTTTATTTAAAATTACAGATTATTTGTATTTTTTTTTATATTTGAATAACTAACAATCTAAAAACAAATATTATGGACAAAAAAACGATTTCTATTATTAGCTATATTACCATCATAGGTTGGGTGATTGCATTTATTATGTATGGAAACAATCCTGAAAAATCATCCTTAGCTAAATTTCATCTCAAACAATCGTTTGGATTAGCAATTTTAGGAGTTTTAAATGCTATTTTACAAAATATCATTCTGAGCTTTGTTCCATCATTATACATTTTATTCACAATTGTTGGGCTTGGAATATTTATTCTTTGGATTATAGGTATTGTAAATGCGGTAAATGAACAAGAGAAGCCAGTTCCATTAGTAGGAAGTTTGTTTTTAGATAAATTCGATTTTATCAAGTAAAATTATAATTTCAAAATACAAAAACCTGTCTTATTGTATAATTAGACAGGTTTTTTTTATGGTTTTGGGTATTTCTTTTTTATATTTCTAATTAATTCTTCCAGACCGTTTAGCTTGAGCTCGTATATTAGTTTCAGTTGCTCTCCTAATTCTCCTTTTGGAAATCCTTTATTACTATACCAAACAATATAATATTCTGGAATGTCTATAAGAAAATAGCCCTCATATTTGCCAAAAGGCATTTTTGTATGAGCGAGTTTGATGAGTTGTTTTTGATTTGTGTCCAAAGTTGAAAGGCGTAAAAGCATAAAGTCGAAAATTATAAAGTCGAAAATCTTGTGACTTTCGAATTTATGACTTTGGACTTATATTATTTCCAGTTTATTGTGATATCTTTTTCAATATCTGGATTCAAGCTTAATAAAACTGGGCAATTCATAGCTGTTCTCTCAAGGATAGTTTTTGTTTTTTCGTCGGTAGCAATCGACATATTCATGATAATTTCTAATCTAGCAATTTTTCTTGGCTCGGCTTGCATGATTTTAGTAACTTCAACAGTCGTTCCTATTAAATCGACGTTCAAATCTCTAGCTTTTATTGCCATTATGGTCATCATACAACTTCCTGTGGCATTTGCAACTAAATCGGTTGGTGAGAATGCTTCTCCTTTTCCGTTATTGTCTACTGGTGCATCCGAAAGAATTTCGGTTCCTGATTGTAAGTGAATGGAGGAAGTTCTTAAATCTCCTAAATAAGTTATTTTTGATGTCATTATTTCGCTTCTTTTATGGTTAAATCTGTATCGTAAAATAAGATATAAACGCCTTTATTTGTATAACCTCCGTCTGGATTTTGTTTGTAATAAAATCTATTCTCTACTTGTTCCGTTGCAGTTTCGTTTAGTGTTTCGGTAATATTTTTCTCTTGGGCTAAACGCAATAAAACATCAAAAGTGATATCGAAACCACGTGTAGCAAACTGATTGGGTAGGATTTTATTTTTTATTTTAAATGTATTTTCAAAAATAATCGATTCGTCTGATTCATTAACACGAGTTAGTGACGGATAATGCATTTTTAATTTTGTAAGCCTAGACATCGAAATTTCTTCATAATCTAAAGCGCTATTTTCTCCTAAAATCACTAATTTGATGTCATAATTAGGTAACAAACTAGATAATGCATTAGTAATACTCAAAATAAGGCTTGTTTTTTCGGTTTCCATAATGACAAAATTGGTTTTGTCTTTAACCAAAATTGATTTTAGATTTTCTACATTTAAAGTTCCTTTGTCTGTAAATTGTCCGAAAGCAACCTCTTTTTGGTTTTCTAAAATATACTGTTTTACCGATGCTTTTTTAGGATCTACAATAGCAATAATATTACCGTTTTTTGCTCTCATAAAATCGAACATCGCATTTCTAATATCATCCGAAGATGGCGTAGATTGGACTAAATTAGGAAATTTTTTATCATAATCATTAGACAATGGCGAAAAAACGGGAACATTACTTTCACTTAATAAACCTGCAATTTTTTCGACATTATTCTGATAAAATGGCCCTACAATAGCATCAAAAGTTTTTAGATTATTTTCTTGAACCAAATTGGTTACATTAGATGTTGATTTGGTTTCGTTAGAATCTAAAATAGTCACATCAACATTTAAACCCATTTTACGAACAGAATCGATTGCTACCAAAGCACCTGCATAAAAATCGAGTGTCATATTTAGGAATTTATCCTTTTTTAGACGTGCTCTAGTCGAATTGATAGTATCTCGATCTAATTTAGTCAGATTAAACGGAAGTAATAATGCTAGCTTTTTATTAGTCCCTTTTTGAATACTTTTTGTTAAATCTTTGTATTCTTTTTTCACTACTAAAGCCGACGATTTTATTGGAACTTTAATAGACATTCCTTCTATAACGCCATCTTTTAATTCTGAATTTAATGCCAGTAATTCTTCTTGAGTTACTTCAAATTGGTTCGAAATACTATATAAAGTTTCTTTAGCTTTTATAACATACAAACTTTCTGTCGGTTTTGGTATAGATGTTTGAACTACTTCTGGTTTTGTTATTTCAATCGTTTTTTCACCACTTATTAATAGTTTAAAACCTATTGGCAATTCGATGTTTACAATTTCTGGATTTAACTTTTCTAATTGTTCGATTGTAATTCCGTATTGCTTAGCAATTGCATACTTAGTTTCCTTCGCTTTTACTTCGTGATAAATTGTTGCTTTTGGAATATTTGATTTAGGAATTACCGCAGAAACTGTTTTTCCTTTTACTGGAATAGTTATTACCAAACCAATTTTTAAACCTTCTTTTAGTATTTCTACATTGGCTTTTTCGATATCAGCAATAGAAACATTATACAATTTAGACAAACTGTACAAAGTTTCTTTAGCTAAAACAGTGTGTTTTTTTGTGCCAGAATCTGAAGCGTTAACAACTTTTTTAGGAATAATTAAAATCGTGTTTTCCTCGAGTCCTTTCTGAGCATCAGGATTTAGTTTGTATATATCTGAAGGCGTAACACTATATTTTATTGCAATTTGAGTAATTGTTTCTCCTTTTTGTACTTTATGTTTTATTAAATTCGTCGATTGCGCTAATGAAATACTAGTTCCAAAAAACAATAAGCAAGCGATATAGATAAGATGTTTCATTATGTAGGTTTGTATGGTATTATAACTAAAATTTGGGGTTTTTATTATTCTTTTTCGATTTGTACAACAAACATGTTTTTGTACAATGGATTTTCTTTCTTTAAATTATATTCGAAAAGTGCTTCGTTTACATTTTTAAATTTCTTTGTAAAAACATAATAAGAGAAAATATTTATATTATAGAAAAATCCAGTATTTATCTCGCCAGAATCCGTGACTTGTCTTGCAAAAGCATCTCTAGGCTCAGCTTCCGAAAAAGTATTTACAATGATATAAAAACCATCTTCTACCTCTTTTAGGTTTCTTAAAACTTCAATTTTTACTGCTTTTTGTTCATTATAATCTTTATCTTTTAATGCTTTTTTAATTTGTTCGGCAGTTGGTTTATTTTCAGAATTATCTGCCAAATCTTTATTGGTTTCTAAAGACTTCTTTTGGTATCGTTTTAGTTTTACTTGTGCTAATTTATCATCATAATCTCTGGCTTCCGAACTATAAAATGTGGCTTTAGAAATTCTACGTTTTAACTCCACATTTTTTTCAACACCAAGCGAATCTATTTTTGTAAATAATTGCTTGTTTCGTTTTTCGTTTGCTTCTTGCTTGCTTTGAATAGTCTTAATCACTTCAAGCAATTCAGTATCTTCCGAAGGATTATTTTTTATTTTCTGATTTTCATTTACCTTTTTCTTGTATTCATGGTTTTCTGCCAACGTAATTCGTTGCACTTTAGTCATTAAACCTGTATATATTTTTCTATTATCAGCTAAATCTCTTTTCAAATCTAGCAACATTTCGTTTGTTTCTCCGATGTTTTTATAAGAATCTTTTTCTAAATTTTTCGACTCTTGTAAATCATCAATATCTTTGTTTTTAAGAGCTTCAAGATTATCACTCATTGTTACTACAAGAGAATCTAGTTTTGAAATTAAAATTTCTTGAATATTTTTATTGGCTTCCAATACCAATTTCAGTTTTTTTGCTGAACCTCCTTTGGTTTCATCTATTTCGTTAAGATTTACTTTTAATGAATTTACTTTCAACACCTTCTGATTCATTTGTTTTTGAACGATTAGTTTGTCTTGTAAATCTTCAATTTCGATTGTTTTTGCTTTGTTTTTTTCGATAGCCGCTTGTTTTTCAGCAAGTGCAATCATCAGCTCTTCGTTATCGTTGTTGGGCTTTATTTGTTTTACATTGATAGCTAATTTATTTCCTTCAACCAATCCATTTATAATTTCTGGATTTTGAGTTTCTAATTGTTCGATAGAAATACCATACTTTTTTGCAATAGAATATTTTGTTTCTTTTGGTGCTACAATATGAAAAACGGTTTCCGCATTTATAATTCTTGCTTGACCATTTAATGTTTTCTTTTTGTTTGGAATAGCAATACTTTCTCCTATTTGCAATCCGTCCTTTAAAGCTTCTGTATTAGAATTATCTAAATCTTGTACCGAAACATTGTACAAACGAGCAATACTAAATAATGTTTCTTTGGGTTGTACTTGATGATTATTTTTATTGTTAGAAGTTGTATTAACTGCAACAACAGAAGTTTGAGTTGTTTCGGGAATAATTAATGTTTGTCCTACTTGCAAACCTAATTTGAGTACCTCTTCATTTGTTTTTTCTAAATCCTCAACATCAACATTATATTGTTTAGAGATGCTATATAGCGTCTCTTTAGACAATACTTGGTGTTTCTTTTGAGAAGTAGCAATTGGAGCGTCTAGTTTCTTTAAATTATAAGAAATAGACTGATTATTAGGCACAATTAGAATCTGATTTTCCTGAATTCCGCTTTCAGTTCCAGGATTAATTTTATAAATATCTGAAGGTGTAATATTATAAATTTTTGCAATTTGAAAAATATTTTCACCTTTAGCCACTTTATGAGTAAGTGTTTTTTCTTGTTGAGCAAAGACAAAATTCGAGATACACAAAAACAATAATACTAAATACTTCATATGATAAATTCGTTTAAAAAAAATAAGTCATTACAAAGTTATCTAATGTAATGACTTATCATAATTTATTTTAACATTTTTGATTATCGAATTCGTTCATCGATAAAAAACAGATTTTCGTCTAAAAAACTATTCCCATTCGATAGTTGCTGGTGGTTTCGAGCTTATATCATATACGACTCTATTTACACCTTTTACTTTATTAATAATATCGTTAGAGATCTTCATCAAGAATTCATACGGAAGATGTACCCAGTCGGCAGTCATACCATCGGTCGATTCTACCGCTCTCAAGGCAACTACTTTTTCGTAAGTTCGCTCATCGCCCATAACGCCAACACTATTTACAGGAAGCAAAATAGCACCTGCTTGCCAAACTTTGTCGTACAATCCGTATTCCTTTAATCCATTGATAAAAATAGCATCAACATCTTGTAAAATTTGAACTTTTTCTGGTGTAATATCACCTAAAATGCGAATAGACAATCCTGGACCAGGAAAAGGATGACGACCTAACAGTTCAGCATCAATTCCTAAAGTGGCTCCTACCCTACGCACTTCATCTTTAAAAAGCATGCGCAAAGGTTCTACGATTTGTAGTTTCATATAATCGGGCAAACCACCCACATTATGATGCGATTTGATGGTTGCCGAAGGCCCTTTTACCGAAACAGATTCGATAACATCAGGATAAATAGTTCCTTGAGCCAACCATTTTACATCTTCAATAATTTTCGATTCATCGTCAAAAACTTCTATAAAAACACGTCCAATAGTTTTACGTTTGGTTTCTGGATCAGAAATTCCTGCCAATTCAGAAAGAAATCTTTCACCAGCATCAACACCTTTTACATTCAAACCCATTCCTTTGTATTGGTCTAATACATTTTGGAATTCATTTTTTCTTAACAATCCGTTATTTACAAAAATGCAATATAAGTTTTTACCAATCGCTTGGTGCAATAAAACCGCTGCTACAGTCGAATCGACGCCACCAGAAAGTCCTAAAACCACTTTATCATCTTGCAGTTTTTCTTTCAATTCGGCTACCATATCTTCAACAAAAGCATTTGGTGTAAAATTTTGAGGAACTTCGGCTATTTTTACCAAGAAATTCTCTAACATTTGCTTTCCATCGGTCGAATGAAATACTTCTGGATGGTATTGTATGGCATAAGTTGTTTCGCCTTCAATCTTGTAAGCAGCATTTTCTACATCTTGTGTGCTGGCAAGTTTGATTCCGTTTGTAGGTAATTTTTTTATAGAATCACTGTGTGACATCCAAACTTGTGAGTTTAGATTTACATTGTCAAAAAAAGTTTCGTTCTCCTTAATATGAGTCAAATTGGCACGACCATATTCGCGAGTGTTCGAAGCAGCAACTTCACCTCCAGAAAAATGGGCTAAGTATTGTGCGCCATAACAAACTGCTAGTAAAGGCAGTTTGCCCCGAATTTGGGATAAATCAGGATGCAAAGCATCTTCTGAACGAACAGAAAACGGACTTCCTCCAAGAATTACAGCTTTATAAATAGATAAATCCGTGGGGATTTTATCATAAGGAAAAATTTCGCAGAATATGTTTAATTCGCGAACGCGACGGGCAATAAGTTGTGTGTATTGTGACCCGAAATCTAAAATTAGTACGTTGTGTTGCATGCGCAAAAATACTTTTAAAATTTTAAATTCTAAAATATAATTTACAATTTTAAAAGTATTCATACATTTGTAAAAACACATTTTAATTATTATTTTTTTAAATAAAAAATATGAAATCAAAAATATTTCTAGCCATTATTATTGCATCATTTATATCATGTAGTCAAATTGATAAATTATTAACATTTAGCGTAACTAATCAAGCTTCTTTTACTGTAAGTAGTGGATTTGTTATAAATTCTCCTCTCGAAATTCCAACTCCAGATGTTACCACAAACTCATCATCAAATTTTAGCAATAACAATACAAGAGCCGATTTAGTAAAAGATGTAAAATTGCAAGAACTAAAACTTACTGTTACAAACCCAGCAAATAAGACATTTAGTTTTCTCAAAGCAGTGCATATTTATATTTCTACAAATGCAAATGACGAGATTGAATTAGCTTATGCTGATGATATTGTTTCGACAGCTAATACTATAAATTTAACTTGTACCACTCAAAAATTAGATGCGTATATTAAAGCGTCTAGTTATAAATTGAGAACTAAAATAACTACTAAAGAAACATTATCGCAAGATATTACTATAAATGCTGATATGAGGTTTAGCGTGGTTGCCGATCCGCTATAATCAGGAGTGAATTATGACATGATAATTATCAAAAATATTTAATGAGATTTTGGTTAGGAAAAAACTAGTTTTAGGAAAAAAAATTAAAAATGGTTTACCAGAACTCACGCATTTCTTGGGACTATAAAACCAAAAAGCTTATTCATAATAACAAAAAAAGCAACTATTTTACAAGTTGCTTTTTGTTTTCTTTTATTCTCATTGTGGGCCTTTAGATTTACATAATAAACTATTCGTAATTTTAAACTAACAACCAAACTGATAAAGTGAACCATTTTGTGGGCAAGGTTTCAAGATCTATTCTGTGATTAGGACTTTATCAGTTTATATTGAATAAGCATCAAATAGTAATTCAGGTTTTTAGGCCTATTATCAAGGTTACGAGTGTGTTCAATAGATTGGTTGCTAATCTTTAAAAACTTTTCTTATGAGTAAATTTAAACATTTTTTAGGCATTGATGTGTCAAAAGAATATTTTGATGCTGTTGTGATTTTGGATGGGAATAAAGAAAAATCAATTCATAGTCAATTTGTGAATGATTACAAAGGAATCAAATCCCTTTGTAAATGGTTGAAAGAGCAAGGTTCTACTTTTGAGAATACGCTTGTTTGTTTAGAACACACAGGAATGTATGGTAAATTAATTATCAAATATTTAATGATTTACAAGTTTTCTATTTGGGTTGAAATGTCATTAAAAATAATCAAAAGCATTGGAATTCAAAGAGGTAAAAACGACAAAGTAGATGCGGAAAGAATCGCTTTTTATGCAATGAAAAATGTTGAAGATGCCATTATTTTTAATCCTCCAAGAAAGCAAATTGATAAAATCAAAAATATTTTATCAATACGAGAGAAACTAGTTGCTACAAAAGCGAGTTTATTACGTAACGTCAAAGAACTCAAATCATTTGATTTAGAATTAGCTAAGTTCTCCGAAAAACTACAAAAAACTACAATCAAAGGAATTGATTTAGATTTAAAAAACATTGAAAAGCAATTGGATAAAATAATAAATGAAGACGAAAATCTTTGTAGAATCTATAAAATTGCTACATCGGTTATAGGTATTGGGAGGGTAACTACGCTGTTTTTGATTTGTTTTACAAATGAATTTACAATGTATTCAACTCCCCGTCAATTAGCTTGTTATGCAGGTGTTGTCCCTTTTGAACATACATCAGGAAAAAGTATAAGAGCAAAGCCCAAAGTGCATTATTTGGCAAATAAAAAACTAAAAAAACAACTTCATATGTGCGCATTATCAGCAATTAAATGCGACCCAGAACTAAAGCTGTATTTTAATAGAAAAGTAGAAGAAGGAAAAAGCAAAATGCTTGTAATTAATAATGTTAGAAACAAACTAGTACATCGGATATGTGCCTGTATAAGAGAGAATAAAATCTTTGAAAAAAGAGAAATAGCTTAAAAAAAATATTAAAAAAAATTTTCTTTTGAAAGGAAAGAGAGTAATTATCTCTTTCCCTTTGCAAAACCTATTTGTTTTTCCTAACCCAAAGTTATTAAATTATTGACAAAAAATAAATGCTTTTTTTATGAATTTTTATTTGGTAAGATCATAGTAATCACGGATTACAAATCCGCGCTATCGGGTGTTTGTAACTAGATTCAATCCATCAAATTTATTCACTTCCCCACACAGATTAATACTTCATCCGAAGGCACAAAATAAGTTGGATACTGAGAGTATTTTACTGACTTATGAAATTCCAAACGAAAGAAACTCTACTTTAGTTGAAAGGTTTAATGTCGAAACAATTTTAAAATCTCAGATAATTTAATTTCACATGAATATTATAAAAAAATATAAGGAAAATAAACAATTAAAGGAAATCATTCAATTCCAAGAAAGAGAAAAAGAAAACTGGGCATTCCATGTGGCTAATTTAGCAGCATGGGTTGTCGAAGGAATTAAAAAGAAAGGTATTTCAACTGTTCCAGAAATATTATTAGGACATAATCAGTACCCAGAATTGAATTCTGAACTGGATAAAAAATATAAGGAAGTTCAAGCTAAACTTGTTATAAAAGGATTTGCAATAAAAGGAGATAATCGATTAAATGGATACTCTGAATTATTACTAACTGACTATGCACATACCATACACAATCATTTTGAATATTTAAAAATATTTTCGCCTGATAATTTTATTAGTCGAAAGAAAAATACCCCAAAATTACTAAACCTAATTAAAGAAAATATTATCGTTCAAATTATAACGGCACTATTCGCTCTAGCGGTTATATATTTAGCTTACCGTTTAGGATGGAAAATTTAAGAACCCTCGAAAAAAGAAGAGTAAAAGCTTTAATACCTATCCCACTAGATACATTTTAATACCGAATGCCATTGCTGGAAACAGATTATTAAACAAAAAAAGAATGAGCCTTCCGATACTTTGGGAACAGCTCATCCTTATTATGTGTGGGTTATATTGGTTGTGAGCCTCACGAAGCAAAAACCGAATCTGTGAATCTGATTTTTTATTGCTTTTTTAAGGATAACAAAGCTTTATCAAATTCCTCTTTTCTTTCATTTGGGACATTTTTATATCCAATTACTAAATCATTACTAACTATTTCTTTCCAATGTTTTCCGTTGAAATCAATTCCGTCAGTACATTTAATCCCTTTTTCAGCATCAGAACATTTCATCCAATTCTCTTTATTTGGACTATCTGCAAAAGAAACATCAAAGGAGATATAGATGAAACTATCATCTGTGTAACTCCATTTTTTTAAAATATAATTTTGAGATGATGAGCTTAAATTTGCATAATCTCTTGGAATAATTATTTCAAAATTTTCTAAGCTCCCTTTAGACTTAAAAGTATCAGATTTAAAATAAACTTTTTTTGTAGTCCCACAACTTAAAAATAATATAGCAAAAGAGATAGTTAATAGTTTTTTCATGAATTATTTATTAATAGTTGTTATAATAGTTGGTGGAACCTGTGCTTTAGGAACTCCATTTGAATTTAGCATTTGGAATCCTCCACCTCCATCGTTATATGACCTTCTATAGTCTCCACCTTTTAATTGATTTTGATATTGTACTGCTCTTATTTCGCCTATCACCGTACCATCAATATGAGTTCTTGGGTTATACGACAATAGTAAATAAGTAATACATATTAACCAAAAAATAATAGATACTACAATTAGGGTAATAAATATAAACTTTAGAATTTCACTACCACTACAATAATTATACTTACTCACAAGAAAATAAACTCCTGCAAGAATCCCTGTTAAAATTCCTATTGGAATATTTAATGAATCGTTTAAAATTCCTTTCCTATCTTCCTCTTTATAAAACCATTCTTGTAAGAAATCTATTTTATTCATTAATCATTCTGATTTTCAATGCGTAGACCATTATTAAAAAGTTGCAATATCAGTTAAAAACCCATATCTCGCAATCCCTAAATTCAGGTATTTTCACCTAACTAAATTTAGTGATATAGTTATTTTTCAATAACAAATAACACCAACAAATTCATTATTTCATTACGGAAAACCGTAAAAAGAAAATGAATTCCACTATTTCTCACAATACGTATTTATACTGGTTTTTCATTTCAGATTACCATAAACAAAAAAAAGAATGAGCCTTCCGATACTTTGGGAACAGCTCATCCTTATTATGTGTGGGTGATATTGGTTATGTTGCCTCACGAAGCATAAACCGAATCTGGAAAACTTATTTACCAAATAATACTCCAGTAAATAATTGTCTTATTCTTTTCACTTAACGCAATACCTTTTGAATAACCATTTTTCCATTGGTCAGGCATTTGTGGCGAAGGTTGAACATCAAACTTTTTAAAATGATTCCCTGCTTTTGATTCTAAAACATATATTTCAAAACTATCATCTAATTTTATGTCATTTTTCCCTTTAGAATAGGTGGAACCTATAAAGTTTGGTATTGGGTAAAGCTGTTTTGCACATTCTTTATTAACTTCCGTACTATCTATAGCTTCTACAACTTCAAATTTTTCATATGTTTCATCAGTTTCAAAACGATTTACAACTAAAAAGCATGAATCACTAGACTTGTATTTAGCGATTGCTCTTTTCCCAAATTTTTTTCTAATATTCTTAATATCTCCTCCATCAACTTCATATTCATACAATAACAGACCAATATCATTCTTCTTTACATTTGTATTGGAAACTACATTTACATTCGAATATGGTATTTTATTTGGAAATTGGTCAACAAGAGTGTCCTCAAAATCTATTTTATATTCTTTTAATTTCTTATTATTATTTTCTATTAGAAAACCTTTATTGTCACATCCATAAATTAATGCTTGTAAAAAGCATAGAATTATTATTTTTTTCATCTTATTTTAGAATTGCTTTAGCAACTTTCATCAAACTATTAAGTATTGAAGCTACTGTTCCTACATTATTGGCATTGTTAGTTTTATTTGAATAAAAGTAAGCATTATCACTATTAGCCGTACCTGGAGTTTTATTCACATTATAAGTTACTCTCTCTATCGAAGAATAACGCCCAGCGTTTGACTCTTTTTGAAGTATGTCTTTTTTATCTAGAGTTCCGTCTTTAGTATATGTCACTTTTGTCTCTCCAATTTGTTTAATCTCAGGAATTATCTGAACTATATTTTCTTCACCCATCCTTCCACCAGCCTTCATCTCCGTCTCTTTAACAGTAACATTTTCTGCTTTGTCATACCCTTGTTTATTCATAAAACTTTCAGGATTTTCTACAACGCTAGCACCTAATTCTCTAACTTCATTCGCTGCTTTATTATTATTCCCAAACATATTGTCAGCACCTAATCTATCATAATTTTTTGCATCACCAGCACCAATACTAGTAGCAGTAGCCTGAGTTAACTTAGATTGCCCCTCAACTTGCACTACTGCACCTGTCTTATTATTTACGAACCAATCTGGCGGTGATGCTTCCATCCCATCAGGGTCAACAAAATACATTGGATTATTATAAACATAACTATAAGGTGACCATCGTCTTGATTTCTCCGCTAATGGGTCAATATTGTTTCTTCTACCCGTTGCAGGGTCATAAAACATCGCACCATAATCATACATGTTAAGCCCCAGCTCGTCTTGCAACTCTTTTCCATTATACTTATACTTGTATGTCTTTAACCGTTTTTTAGACCGCTTTTATCATTTTGTTATCTCC
>NZ_JBDTQE010000039.1:0-26005 GCF_039932285.1 Flavobacterium sp. | reverse complement strand
TATGACTCCATTAAAAAAAGAATTAGACAGCATAGCTTCTTTAAATTAATTTTTTAGCAGCTATTCCTGCCGTCCGTCCACTATACCTTTTCTTTTTTAAAGAAAAAGGATATCGTTCCCATCAAGTCTAAAGATTACATTCCAAAATCAATTTTCTTTTATTTCATTTTACATTATCTACCTTAAAATTGTAAATTCGCTTTTTATACCATTTATCCTTAAAATTACAAATCTGTAAAAAATAATAAAATGTCTTTACAAAATACAAATCCCACCACAACAATAGCATGGCAAGCACTCGAAAAACATTTTCATGAAATAAAAAATGTAACCATGCAACAAATGTTTGAAGATGACAAGTTGCGAACACAGAATTTTCATATCAAGTGGGATAAATTTCTTTTAGACTATTCAAAAAATAGAATTAATCAAAAAACAATTCATTTGTTGTTAGATTTAGCAAATGAAATAGGATTAAAAGAAGCTATTAATTCTTACTTTTCGGGAGACAATATAAATCAAACAGAAAACAGAGCGGTTTTACATACTGCCTTGAGAGCCAATCAAAACGATTCCGTTATGGTAGAAGGCAAGAACATCATTCCAGAAATTTTTGAAGTAAAAAATAAAATAAAATTATTTTCTGAAGATATAATTTCAGGAAACAGAAAAGGTTTTACTGGCAAAGCTTTTACTGATATTGTAAACATAGGCATAGGTGGTTCAGATCTTGGTCCAGCAATGGTAGTTGAAGCGTTACAGTTTTACAGAAATCATTTAAACACCCATTTTGTATCTAATGTAGATGGCGATCATGTAAGTGAAATTATTAAAAATTTAGATCCCGAAACAAGCTTGTTTGTGATTGTTTCTAAAACATTTACTACACAAGAAACACTAACAAATTCCGAAACAATAAGAAATTGGTTTCTAAAATTTGCCAAGCAAGAAGATGTAGCAAAACATTTTGTGGCTGTTTCTACCAATATAAAAAATGTTACTAAATTTGGTATCGACAAAAATAATGTTTTTCCAATGTGGGATTGGGTTGGCGGACGATTTTCATTATGGAGTGCAGTAGGATTAACTATTAGTTTATCCGTTGGTTTCGATAACTTTGATAAATTATTATACGGAGCGAACAAAATGGATACACATTTTAAAAATGAATCTTTCGACAAAAACATTCCTGTAATCTTAGCGTTATTGAGCATTTGGTACAATAATTTTTTTGAAGCCGAAAGCGAAGCTATTATTCCATACGCACAATATTTACAAAAACTTGCTCCTTATTTACAACAAGGCATTATGGAAAGTAATGGAAAAAGTGTTGGTCGTGACGGAAAAACAGTAAATTATCAGACAGGTACAATAGTTTGGGGAGAACCAGGAACTAATTCTCAACATGCTTTTTTTCAATTAATTCATCAAGGAACAAAACTTATCCCTACAGATTTTATTGGGTTTACAAAATCTTTACACGGTAATAAAGACCATCACGACAAACTCATGTCAAACTTTTTTGCACAAACAGAAGCATTGCTACATGGGAAAAGTTTGAATCAAGTATTAACAGAATTTAAAGACCAAAATATCCCATTCGAAACAGCTGAATTTTTACTCCCTTATAAAGTCTTTGAAGGAAACAAACCTACAAATACATTCCTAATAGACTCTCTAACTCCCGAAACACTGGGATCTCTAGTTGCTATGTATGAGCACAAAATATTCGTGCAAGGTCTCATTTGGAATATCTTTAGTTATGATCAATGGGGAGTAGAACTTGGTAAACAATTAGCTAATTCAATTTTAAGAGAAATTAACACTCAAGAGGTTAAAAATCACGATAGTTCAACCACATTTTTATTAAGTCATTTTATAAAAAATAAATATTAAACAAATACAATAATACATTTATTCGTATTATTTAGATTCAATATAGGTTTTTTGTTAAGAATAGTATAATTTAAAATGAATTTTAAAAAACAGATTGTTAACGTTTAGTTAACAATCAAAAAAAAATATTGGGTCACCTTTGCTGAAATTTTATAAATCAAATTATATGAAAAAAGTATTCATTCTTTTTCTTTTATTTTTATCAGCTTTTGGATTTTCTCAAGTTACCAAATCTTCAATTTCTGGTACTGTAAAATCTAGTAAAGGAGAATTGTTGCCAGGCGCAACGATAGAGGTTGTACACCAACCGACTGGAACAAAATATTTTGCAAATGCCGATTTTTCAGGTAATTATGCAATTCCAGCGATAAGACCAGGAGGTCCTTATTTAGTTAAAATCTCCTTTATGGGTATGAAAACAGCCGAAATAACAGACATTAATGCTCCACTTGGAAACAATGTGAATGTAAGTGTTGTTTTACAAGATGAACTAAATGCTTTACAAGAAGTTGTTGTAGCGATTAAAAAACCTAACAGTGCTTTCTCTAAAGGAAGAACAGGTGCTTCTCAACAATTTTCGACTAGAGAAATAAATGCAGTACCCGTTTTAGGGTCTCGTTCTATAAGTGCAATTACTAAGTATAATGCAAATGCAGGTGCTAACGGATCTTTTGGAGGTCAAGATTCTCGTATGAATAATTTTACGATTGATGGATCTGCCTTTAATGATGGTTTTGGTCTTGGATCTACTGCACAAGCAGGAGGAAGAACTGGATCTACAGCTATTTCTCTTGATGCAATTGAGCAAGTACAAGTGAATATTGCCCCTTTTGACGTTCGTCAATCAGGATTTACAGGAACTGGTATAAATGCAGTTACAAGAAGTGGAACAAATGATATTGAAGGATCTGTTTACCATTCCTTTAGAAATAACAAAAAAGAGTTTATAGGTACAAAAGCAGGAAAAGTTGCTATAGAACCAGCTGCTTTTGATGAAAAAATATATGGTGTTCGTTTTGGTGCTCCAATTATAAAAAATAAATTATTCTTCTTTGGAAATTTTGAAACAGTTGACAACACGAGTCCTGCAACAAACTGGACAACTTCTGATTCTCCATTAAAAGGTTCTCAAGTATCTGCGCCAACTACAGCTCAGATGCAAACGCTATCTTCTTTTTTACAAGACAAATTTAACTATACAACTGGTCCTTGGGAAAATTATGATGCTGTAAAAGAATCTAAAAAATTTCTTGCTAGATTAGATTGGAATATTAATGACAATCATAAACTAACTGTTAGATATATTCACCATGATTCTAATGCTGATCAAGGTGTGTCTGGTTCAAACTCATTAGGTTTTGGAAATAGAACTGGGAATCAATTTTCGATGGCTTACAAAAACAGTGGGTATATTATCAAGGATAATTCAAGATCTATTGTTGTCGAATTAGACAGTAAACTATCAAATAAATGGAATAATAACTTTATTGGAGGTTTCGATTATCAAAATGAGGATAGAGATTTACAAGGAGGCGGATTTTTCCCAACTATCGATATTAAAAATGGCGTACCTAACGCATTGCCTTTGACAGGTTATACTACTAGTAATAATAGTTTTATTTCAGCAGGTTTAGATCCTTTTACACAAGGAAACTTATTGAGCTATTCAACTTTACACTTTACAGATAATTTAACTAGACATTCTGGAAACCACACTTTCGTTTTAGGTGCTAATTTCGAGCATTTTAAATCAGATAATTCATTTTTTCCAGGATCCAATGGTGTTTATGTATTCAACTCACTTGATGAGTTTTATTTAGCAGCAAACGAATCTTTGGCATCAGGAGGAGCGCCTTCAACAGCTAATCTACCTATAAGAACTCAATTTAGATATTCTGCTTTACCAGGCGGTGCAGATCCATTACAAACATTAAAATCTAATAAGTTAGATTTATATGCACAAGATGAGATTAAAGTATATGATAATCTTAGAGTAACTTTAGGTCTTAGAGCAACTAGAGTTTCTTTTGAAGACACTGCTTTAGAAAACCCTAAAGTAACTGCTATGACGTTTGCAAATGGCGAGAAATTTAATACTGGTGAAATGCCTAAAACACAATATCTTTTTGAACCAAGATTAGGGTTTAATTTAGATGTTACAGGAGATGCTAAAACACAAGTTCGTGGAGGAACAGGAATTTTTTCAGGAAGACCTCCTATGGTTTTCTTGTCTAATGCTATTGGTAACAACGGTATCTTAACAGGATTGGTTGATGTATCTGGTGACGCGTTAATTGCTGGAGGATATGGTTTTACATCAAATCCAGCACAATATTTTACTCCAGCAACACCAACACTTCCTTCTACGCTTGATTTAAATTTCACAGATAGAAATTTTAAATTTCCTCAAGCTTGGAAAACTACAATTGCTTTAGATCAGAAACTACCATTTGGTTTTGTAGGAACCATTGAAGGAATATTTAGTAAAAACATCAATGAGGTTTTTTACTATAATGCAAATTTAGCTGCACCAGTAGGTACAATAAATGGTTCTGCAAGTGGCGATTATAGACCTCTTTATGCAGGAACAGACAATGGTCTTAGAATAAACAATAATGTTATTAATGGTATTGTACTTTCTAATACAAATCAAGGATATTTTTACTCTACTACATTCAAACTAGACTATCCATATAAAAATGGTCTTTGGGGTTCTGTTTCTTATACACATTCTAAAGCTGAAGATTTAATGTCTGCTGGTTCTACAGCTGCAGCTACTTTTAGTAGCATAAGATCTGTAAATGGTAATAATAATGCATCATTATCTGCGTCTAATAATAATACACCACACAGAGTAGTGGGAATTATAGGATATAAAATAGAATATGGTAAAACTTTAGGGGCAGCTACTTCTATAAACCTTGGTTACATAGGAGAACAATCTGGTCCGTTTTCATATACTTATTCAGGTAATTTAAATGGAGATGGATTAAGCGGTAATGATTTATTATACGTTCCTAACAAAGCGTCTGATTTACGTTTTGTAGACATTACACAGAACGTAGGAGGACAATCGCTTACACTTTATAGCGCAGCACAACAAGAAGCGGCATTTGATGCTTTTATAGATCAAGATCCTTATTTGTCAACAAAAAGAGGACAGTATGTAGATAGAAATAGTAATGTTTTACCAATGTTACATAGATTAGATCTATCAGTTACTCAAGATGTTTATATAAAAATTGCAGGGAAAAAGAATAGTTTTCAGTTTAGAGCAGATATCTTAAACTTTACTAATTTGTTAAATAGAGACTGGGGAGTTTCACAAAGAGCAACTGCTACAAATATTTTAGCAGTATCTCAAGCGCCTTCAAGCGGTAACAATTATATCCCTGGTTATCAAATGGCTTTGCAAACAGATGAGCAAGGAAAACGATTTTTAGCAAAAGATTCATTTCAGAAAAATTCTTCTATCGCTGATGTATGGCAAGCGCAGTTTACAATAAGATATACTTTTGGTAAATAATAAAATAAAAAACACATAATAATAAATTAAATTATGAAAAATATGAAAAATCAAATTATAAAATTAATGTTTGCTATAACAATAGCATTCACAGCATTTTCTTGTACAAGTGATGACAATAATAAGGAAATTGAAAAATTACCAACCATTGAAGAAACACTAAAAGCTGATATTACTAATTATAGTGTTTTACTAAATGCAGTAAAAGTTTCTGCAATAACAAATCTTTCAAGTGCAGGATCATACACATTGTTTGCACCTACAAATGCTTCATTTGCAGCATATACGTCTACAGTTTTTCCAGCAGGAATAACTGATGCCATACTAGTAGATGCAAATGGAGTTCCATTAGTAACCCTAACAGTTGCACAAAAAGCTGAATTGAAAAAATTAGTACAAAATCACATATTAGGAGTAGGCACTAAAGCTGATGACTTATTAGCTTTTGGTTATTCAAAAACTTTTGCTCCAGGAGTAGGAAGTACAACACTAAGTATGTTCGTAAATAAACCAGCAACTGATGTATTAGTAAATGGTGGGGCAACAAATGGTGGAGCAACAATTACAACAGCAGATATTGATGCTAGCAATGGAATTATTCATAAAGTAGATGCCGTTATAAAATTTCCAACTATAGTAAATCATGTTATTGCAAATCCTGATTTATCATCTTTGTTAAGCATTGTTACTAGTACCGCAACTGGAACTTATGGAGACCAATCTGCATTATTAGCAACTCTAAACGGAGCTAGTTCAGCTTCTCCTCTAACTGTTTTTGCTCCAGTAAACGCAGCATTTACCACTGTAATGGCTACAGGAGGTTTTTATAATGGCGCCATCGTTACCCCAACTAACACTACAAAATTAGTAAGATATCATTTAACAAATGGGAATCTAACTTCTAGTTCTGCAACATCTTGGGCATCCGCAGACGCAACTATCACAACATTAGCTGCTACAACTCAAAAATTCTTTATTGCTAAAACAACTTTAAAAATAACTGAATTACCAGTTATTACAGTTGCTGCAAGTAATATGAAAATTGTAAATATTCAGGCATCAAATGGTAACATTAATACCATAGATAGAGTTTTACAACCAATCTTACCATAAGATTATACAAAAACATTAAAAACCAAAAGCTGCCTAAAAATTTAGGCAGCTTTTTTGTTTATAATTGATTGTTTTTCCGAAAAAATTATCTCAAAATTAATTGCAAAAAAACTACTTTTGCAAAATAAACTACAACAACACAATGAATACTACAAAAACAATACAATCAGCACTTATTTCAGTGTTTGACAAAGAAGGTCTAGAACAAATTGTAAAAAAATTACACGAACAAAATGTTATTATTTATTCAACTGGAGGAACAGAAGATTTTATAAAAAATCTAGGAATACCTGTAGTTCCAGTTGAAGAAGTAACTTCTTATCCTTCAATCCTTGGTGGAAGAGTAAAAACTTTGCACCCAAAAGTTTTTGGCGGAATTTTAAACCGTCAAGATAACGAAACCGATGTGCAACAAATGCAAGAATTCAATATTCCTCAAATAGATGTCGTGATTGTCGATTTGTATCCGTTTGAAAAAACTGTTTCATCAGGAGCAAGCGATGCAGATATCATCGAAAAAATAGATATTGGCGGAATTTCTCTTATTCGCGCTGCTGCAAAAAACTTCAAAGACACAGTAATTATCCCTTCGGTAAATGAATACGCTTTATTTTTAGACATTATTTCAAATAATAAGGGACAAACAACGTTAGAAGAAAGAAAGCAATTTGCAACAAAAGCATTTAATGTATCTTCACATTACGATTCAGCAATTTTTAATTATTTTAATAAAGATAAAGAAGAAACTGTTTTAAAAATAAGTGAAACAAAAGCTGATATTTTACGTTATGGAGAAAATCCACATCAAAAAGGATTTTTCTTTGGCGATTTCGATAAAATATTTACAAAATTACATGGAAAAGAATTGTCATATAACAATTTACTTGATGTAGATGCAGCTGTAAATTTGATGGGAGAATTTAAAAATGATGAGCCAACATTTGCCATCTTAAAACACAATAACGCTTGCGGAATTGCGACAAGAAAAACAATGAAAACAGCTTATCTACACGCATTAGCTGGTGATCCAACTTCAGCATTTGGAGGCGTTCTAATTGCTAATGGAAATATCGATTTAGATACTGCTCAAGAAATAAACAAATTATTCTGCGAAGTAGTTATTGCACCAAGTTACGATGATAATGCGGTCGATTTATTAGAAGAAAAAAAGAATAGAATTATACTAGTCCAAAAAGAATTAAGTTTACCAGAAACATCCGTTAGAAGTTGTTTGAACGGCATTTTGGTTCAAGACAAAGATTTAATTACCGATGGTGAAGCGCATTTAAAAACTGTAACAAAAACAACACCATCAAAAGAAGAAATTGAAGATTTATTATTTGCATCAAAAATTTGTAAACACACAAAATCGAATACCATTGTTTTAGCAAAAAACAAACAATTGTGTGCGTCTGGAACAGGACAAACTTCAAGAGTTGATGCATTAACTCAAGCTATTCAAAAAGCAGTTTCATTCAAATTTGATTTAAAGGGAGCGGTAATGGCAAGTGATGCTTTTTTTCCTTTTCCCGATTGTGTCGAGATTGCAAAAAATGCTGAAATAGCAGCTGTAATTCAACCAGGAGGGTCTATAAAAGATGAATTAAGCGTAAATTATTGTAATGAAAATAATGTTGCAATGGTATTTACAGGAATTCGTCATTTTAAACATTAATTTTATTACTTTTGTTCAATAATTAATATAAACAAATTTAACCCTGAATAAATATGGGATTTTTTGATTTCATGACCGAGGATATTGCGATAGATCTTGGTACCGCAAACACACTAATTATTCACAACGACAAAGTTGTGATAGATAGTCCGTCAATTGTTGCTCGAGACCGTATTTCAGGCAAGATAATTGCCGTAGGTAAAGAAGCCAATTTGATGCAAGGTAAAACCCATGAAAACATAAAAACAATTCGCCCCTTAAAAGACGGAGTTATTGCGGATTTCGATGCTTCAGAGCAAATGATAAAAATGCTCATCAGAAACATACCTGCTTTACAAAAACGTTTATTTACTCCTGCCCTACGCATGGTTGTATGTATTCCTTCTGGAATTACCGAAGTAGAAATGAGAGCCGTAAAAGAATCTTGTGAAAGAGTAAATGGTAAAGAAGTTTACTTGATACATGAACCAATGGCCGCAGCAATAGGAATTGGTGTCGACATTATGCAACCTAAAGGAAATATGATAGTCGATATTGGTGGTGGTACTACCGAAATTGCAGTTATTGCTCTTGGTGGAATTGTTTGCGATAAATCGGTTAAAATTGCGGGTGACGTTTTTACAAACGACATTATTTATTACATGCGTACACAACACAATTTATTTGTGGGTGAGACAACTGCCGAAAAAATAAAAATAGAAATAGGTGCTGCAATAGAAGATTTAGATTCTCCACCAGACGACATGTCTGTACAAGGACGTGATTTACTTACAGGGAAACCTAAACAAGTTGAAGTTTCTTCTCGTGAAATTGCAAAAGCACTAGATAAATCTATTCAACGTATTGAAGATGCCGTAATGGAAACATTATCACAAACTCCTCCAGAATTAGCTGCCGATATTTACAAAACAGGAATTTATCTTGCAGGTGGTGGCTCTATGCTTCGTGGATTAGACAAACGTATATCTCAAAAAACTGACTTACCTGTTTTTATTGCTGAAGATCCTTTAAGAGCAGTAGTTCGAGGAACCGGAATGGCTTTAAAAAATCTAGCAAAATACAGAAGTATATTACTAAAATAAGAAAAAATGAACTCCAAATTCGAAAAAATTATAGGTCAAAAATGTTTTAGAATTTGAGTGTTAAAAATATAAAAAAATATAATTTTTTACGATGCAGCAAATAATTAATTTTATCTTTAAAAACAGTACTCGTTTACTGTTTTTGCTGCTTTTGATAACTTCATTAACATTAACTATACAATCACATTCTTATCACCGAAGCACTATAGTAAACTCCGCTAACTCAGCAACAGGAAGTGTTTATGAAGAAATAAATAAAGTAAACACCTACTTTAGCTTAAAAGAACAAAACGATAAATTAGCAAGAGAAAATGCTTCCTTAAGAAAAATACTTTTTAATAAAAAAGATAGTGTATCAACACTAAAAAAAGATAGTCTAAAAGGTTATGACAAAATAGATGTAATTCAATCTAGAGTCATAAATAATTCTTATAATGTTCCAGAAAATTATTTAACGATTAATAGCGGCTCACTTCAGGGAATAAAAGAAGACATGGGTGTTGTGAATAGCCAAGGAATTGTGGGAATTGTAGAAAAAACATCCCCAAAATACGCAACAATATTAAGTGTCTTAAATGTTAAATCTCAAATAAACGCTAAGGTTAAAAGATCCAATCATTTTGGTTCTTTAATATGGGACGGAAAAAATGCTGGTTATGTTCAGCTTATAGATGTTCCTAGATTAGCTTCGGTAAAAAAAGGAGATACAGTAGTAACAGGAGGTCGTTCTACAATTTTTCCAGAGAATATACCAGTTGGAATTATCGACAAAATTTATACTGATACCGAAACAAATTATTTTACACTG
The DNA here is from genome assembly GCF_039932285.1 of Flavobacterium sp. Classification (GTDB taxonomy): domain Bacteria; phylum Bacteroidota; class Bacteroidia; order Flavobacteriales; family Flavobacteriaceae; genus Flavobacterium. Next base: position 15,905 of record NZ_JBDTQE010000039.1, on the reverse strand, counting down.
AATATTAGATTGTTTAACGATATGACAAATCTAAATCATGTGTATATAATTACTAACAAAGAAAGTGCCGAAATAAATAAACTAGAAAAAGAAACAATCAAAGCTAATGAATAATGCATTGATAACAAATATCGTACGTTTTATTTTCCTGCTTGCGGCACAAATCGTTATTTTTAATAATATCGATTTATTCGGTTATGTAAATCCATACCCATATATATTATTTATCTTATTATACCCTGTAAACTCTAACAGAGCAAGTTTCTTATTAGCAAGTTTCTTCCTAGGACTAACTGTCGATCTATTTGCAAACTCAGGAGGAATACATGCAACGTCTTGTCTAATTTTAGCTTATGTGAGACCCACTTATTTTAAATTTGCATTCGGTTTAAGTTATGAATACCAAACAATTAGAATTAATGATAGACTTTCGCCAGAAAGATTTACATTTATACTAATATCAATACTTACGCACCACTTTATATTATTTTTGTTAGAATACTTCAAGTTTATTTTTATACTAGACGCATTGCTAAGAACAATTATAACCACTCTTTTTACGTTAATAGTGAGTATCATAATCATATATTTATTTAAGCCTAGTAAACGATGAGAAAGTTATTACTTCCAGGAATAGTTATAGTTGCTGGTATTCTTATCATTGCAAGACTCTTCTTTTTACAAATTATTGATGATTCTTTCAAACTAAAATCGGAGAATATTTCAATTAAAATTAAATATGATTATCCAGAACGAGGTTATATTTATGATAGAAATGGTGAACTTATGGTAGCCAACCAACCGTCTTATGACATAATGGTGATTCCTCGTGAAACTAAAAAAATGGATACTATTGAATTTTGTAATCTTCTAAATATTACAAAAGCCGATTTTATAAAAAAAATAGAAAAAGCAGTTATTTACAGCCCTATGTTACCTTCGGTATTTTTAGGACAGCTAAACAAATTAGAATATGCTGCATTTCAAGAAAAAGAAAGAAAGTTTGAAGGATTCTATATTCAAAAACGTTCACTTAGAGATTATCAATTAAGTGCTGGAGCTAATGTTTTTGGTTTTATTACCCAAGCAAATGAAGCAATGGTAAAACAAAACCCATATTACAAAAGCGGAGATTTACTAGGGAAACAGGGAGTTGAAGAAACGTACGAAACTGAACTTCGAGGAACAAAAGGAGTAAAACATATACAACGAGATCGCTTTAATAGAGAAATTGGCCCTTACAAAGAAGGTAAATACGATACTATTGCCGCACAGGGAAAAGACATTACATTAACCATTGATGCTGAACTTCAAAAATACGGAGAAGCATTAATGAAAAATAAACGAGGAGGAATCATTGCGATTGAACCTCGTACTGGGGAGATCCTATGTTTAGTTACTGCTCCGTCGTATGATCCTGCAATTTTAGTTGGAAGACAACGCTCTCGAAACTACACAAAATTATACAACGACTCGTTAGCAAAACCATTATACGACAGAAGTTTATTGGCAGAATATCCGCCAGGTTCACCATTCAAAATCTTAACAGCACTTACAGGTTTACAATCACAAGCAATAGACACATCAACCACTTTTGTGTGCAACCATGGTTTTAGCTATGCACGAGGAAGATTTATGGGATGTCATTGTGGTGGAGGTGTTCGCAAATTACACATGGGAATTGCAAAATCTTGCAATGCTTATTTTGGAAATACATATCTGAGAACTATTAACAAATTTGCCACTCCATCAGAAGGTGTAGATTTTTGGAGTAGTCATGTAAAAAGTTTCGGGCTAGGTCAATTTATGGGATATGATTTACCCACTGGTCGTAAAGGAAAAATTCCAACATCGGAGACCTATAAAAAAATGTATCCAAACGGCGGATGGAGAGCCACAGCTGTTGTGTCAAACTCGATAGGACAAGGAGAGGTTTTAATGACACCCATACAATTAGCAAATATGATGGCAACCGTTGCGAACGAAGGTTATTATTATACTCCTCATATTATTAAAAAAATTAAAGGACAACAAATAGATCCAAAGTTTAAAACAAAACATGTAACTACTATAGATAAAAAATATTTTAAGCCTGTTATTGAAGGGCTAGCAGAGGTATTTAAAACAGGAACTGCTTATTTTCTAAAAGTCGATGGAATAGAAATTTGTGGAAAAACAGGAACTGCAGATAATTTTGCTAAAGTAAATGGACGCAAAGTCATGCTAAAACCCCACTCTGTATTTGTAGCTTTTGCACCTAAAAAAAATCCTACGATTGCTATTGCTGTTTTAGTTGAAAATGGGGGATTTGGCGCAACTGTAGCAGGTCCAATTACAACTTTAATGCTCGAAAAATACATTAAAAAGGAAATCACAATGAAGGACAGAGAAAAACGAGTGTTAGAAACTAGTCTTCAAGGGGAGTACAACCGATTTTCTAAAAAATATCTTGATTCGATGTATAGAGTAAATGTTCGTAAAGACTCTGTTTTAAGAGTTATTAATGCAAAAAAACTAGATTCGATTAAGAAAAGCAAACCTACAACGTAAATGAAAAATCAGAGCGTTTCAAGTAATATCGACTGGATAACAGTACTTATATATATAGCACTTGTTGCTATTGGCTGGATTAATATTTATTCAGCCGATATGACTACAAATTCCGAATATTACCTCGATTTCAATCAGAATTACGGAAAACAATTAATCTTTATTGCTTTTACCGTTATTTTAGTAATTGTAATCCTAACGATAGATTCTAAGTTTTACGAAAAATTTACAAGTGTAATATTTGGCGCTTCATTATTGTTACTTGCAGGATTATTCATTTTTGGAAAAACAATTGCAGGACAGCGCTGCTGGTATGCCATTGGAGGGTTTACACTCCAACCTTCAGAATTTGCAAAAGCTGCCACCGCATTGGCTTTAGCTAAATATTTAAGTGATAGTCAAGTAAACTTAAAAAACTTAAAACATCAAATCCTTGCTTTACTAATCATGGGATTGCCCATATTATTAATTTTACCACAACCCGACCCAGGAAGTGCGCTAATCTTTGTGATGTTTATATTAGTACTAAACAGAGAAGGATTGCCATCATGGTACTTATGGACGGGATTTATAGCAGTTGTATTATTTGTTATGACACTTGTAATAAAGCCAGAATACGTAATCCTAATAGCTTTTATAGGCATTGCATTACATTATCTTAAATCTAGAAGGGTTGACAGAAATATACTAGCCAGTCTTATTCTGCTTGTACTAGTTTCTGGTTTTGTTTTCTCTGTCGATTATGTATTCGAAAACGTATTTAAACAACACCATCGTGACCGTTTTAATATTTTACTAGGTAAAGATGTCGATATGAATGGGATAGGTTACAACACCAATCAATCAGAAATAGCAATAGGCTCTGGCGGCTGGGTTGGCAAAGGATTTCTAGAAGGAACCCAAACAAAAGGAAATTTTGTACCAGAACAACACACCGATTATATTTTTACAACCGTAGGAGAAGAATGGGGCTTTGCAGGATCAGCTGTTTTAGTTCTACTCTTTGTCGGACTAATTCTCAGGGTGCTTTATCTAGCCGAAAACCAGAAAACAAAATTTAGCCGAGTATATGGATATGGAGTTGCATCGGTATTATTTACCCACTTTTTTGTAAATATATCTATGGTTATAGGTATTTTTCCAACCATTGGAGTTCCACTGCCATTTATGTCTTATGGTGGTTCTAGTTTATGGGGATTTACCATATTGTTATTCATTTTTATAAAAATGGATGCGAATAAAGTAAATGAATGGTAATAATGAGATTACTTACTATATACTACAAGCTTTTTGTTCCCTGCTAGTTCTCTAGAATCTTTGATTTTAATGAAAAATTTTAATCAAACTGAATTTGAAGAGCTTTTAAAAAATATTTATTCCAGTGATTTACAAACTAGACTTGATTCTTCTGAAGATTTGTGCTGGTTTGTGGAAAAGCATAACAAAAAACTTGATTTTGAATATTTAAAAAGTAAAATTCTTTGCATTATTGAAAAATTGGATTTTGAAAAAAAATTCAGATGTTGGATATAAATTAGGAGAGACTATATTTGAGTTTCTTTGGCTTGAAAAATTAACTAAATTAGAAGAAAAAGATATTATTGAGAAACTTGTTAATTTAAAAACTCAATGGATATTTCCAAGCTATTTAGAAGATGAAGATTTTATAAATATTAGCGGTGTAAAAGAATATATTTTTAGATACAAAATTAGCAGGTAAAAGCTTTTTCAAGGAATTGCAAATTTTGTTTGTAAGTTTTCGTTTCGTAAGAAATCTTATTCTTATCAAAAAGCTTTCCGTTTCTATCTAACCTAAAAACTCCAGCCTTTATAATCCGCCGATTTTTCTAATCGGTTCTCAATGTCATCAGGAAGATTAGGAAAAAAATCTATCCCCGTCATTTTTTCAATTTTATCTATAGGAACAACAAACGAATTTAAAGGTTTTTCTGAAGCTTCATGAGGCACCAAGAAAGCAATTACTTTATACTCTCCTCTAGAATTATCTAACAATATTTTATAAAAATACTTAGGAACAGCAACATCTTCGTTTCCTATTGTTTTTAGGTTATTGGTCAAAACGCCACCTGTTACAACATAAACACCATCGTATTTTGCAGCCCAATATCTGGTTTTTTGTTCTAAAGTATTCCAAATTCCAGCATTAAAAACATTTAGCTGTGGCGAAATATTAGAAGTATAAAAAGTCTCATCAAAAGCCTTGCGAGAAAATCGCCTGTCGGCTGCAGGACACAAATGCCCTTTGTCATAACCAGAACGTTTGTAATTTTTCCAACTAGCAGAGCCAGTTTCTACCTGAGGATCATCAATAAAATAAGGTCTTTCTAGATTATAATGACTCAATTGATTTTTCTTTAACTCATAAGCGACCCATTCTGCTTGTTCGTGTTTTTCGCTATATGATAAAGTATAAAACTCATGTTTCACAACCTCGTGTGTTGTAGAAGTAGGCAAATAATAATCCTTATCGCTTAAAGAAATATTAGTACTTGTAAGGTTATTTTTAATTAGTACATCTTTTTTTTGGTCTGATTTTTGTTTACTACAACCACAAAACGTAAAAAAAGAAGCAGTAAGAATTAAAAAAGTATAATAAAATCTCATAAAATTATTGTATTTTTATGAGGTAAATATAGCAAGATATTGCTTCTATTTAGACTAAAACATTAAAAAACAAATTATGAAAACAAAAATTATTATTGCTGGGATAACACTTTTATTAGGTGTTGGAGTAAATGCTCAAGTTACACCACATGAAGCGCCAAAAGCTACTCCAGCAGATACTATACAAATTAATGAAGCAGCAAAAATTAGCGAATATAAAGATCTAAATAAGGATCTCGCAAATGACATGGAATCTAAAAGAGTAGAGAAAGAAGCAAAAAAAGAGAACCAAAGAATCCAAAACGACCTAGACAAAGCTAAAAAAGAAAAGGAGAAAATACAAAAAGATTTAGACAGAGCTGAAAAAGAAGCGGATGATAGAGCAAGAAAAGATGAAAAAAGAATAAAAGATGCTAAAAAAACTACCGATAAATTAGAAGCTACTCAGAAAAAAATGGAAAAAGAAAGGGAAAAAGCAGAAAAAGAAAGAGAAAAAGTTGCTAAAGCTCAAGAGAAATACATGAGCGAAAAAGATAAGCTTGCAGATATTAATGAAGACATTACAAAAAGCGCAGAAAAATTTAACAAGCAAAACAAAAAAGGAAAATTATTGCCACAAGATATTGCAAAATGGAACGAGAAATTAGCCAAAATGAAAGAAAAAGCAGTAGATCAAGAAAAGAGAATTGAAAAAGCTCAAAAAGAAGCTAACAAATTAGCTAGATAAATTGCAAACCACCTCAGGGTGGTTTTTTTATATGTTACATTTTAATTTCAATAAAAATAAAAAACCGCTTCTAAAAGAAGCGGTTTTTGTACCCGGAGCCGGGCTCGAACCGGCACGGTTTCCCACAGGTGTTTGAGACCAGCGCGTCTACCAATTCCGCCATCCGGGCTCATGGAGACAAAATTAAAATCTGCAATAGAAACTAATTTTGATTTCGTGACTGCAAATGTAAATATTTTTTTTGCAATTCATAAAAAAATACTTAAAAATTATCTTTCTTAGTCCAATTAAATTCCTAAATTTGCACCTCGATAAAACGAGACACAACTAACTAACTACAAAACAACTAATTAATGCCACACCTAGAACCCGAAGCAAAAGTATTTGCCTGTTCACAAAGTGTTTATCTAGCTGAGAAGATTGCCGAAAAATACGGTGTACAGTTAGGAAAAGTAACGTTCTCGCAATATAGTGATGGCGAATTTCAGCCGTCTTATGAAGAATCCATTCGTGGATTGCGCGTATTTATTGTATGTTCTACATTTCCAAGTGCAGATAACTTGATGGAATTATTACTTATGATAGACGCCGCCAAAAGAGCTTCAGCGAGACACATAACTGCTGTAATTCCATATTTTGGATGGGCACGTCAAGACAGAAAAGACAAGCCTAGAGTCCCAATTGGAGCCAAACTAGTTGCAAAATTATTGGAAAGCGCAGGCGCAACAAGAATAATGACTATGGATTTGCATGCAGACCAAATACAAGGTTTTTTTGAAAAACCAGTAGATCATCTGTTCGCATCGACCATTTTCTTGCCTTATGTGAAAAGCTTAGGTTTAGAAAACTTGACAATTGCATCACCTGACATGGGAGGGTCTAAAAGAGCTTATGCTTATTCTAAATTCTTAGAGTCAGATGTAGTAATTTGTTACAAGCAAAGAAAAGTAGCTAACGTAATCGATAGTATGGAATTGATAGGCGAAGTAAAAGGTCGAAATGTGATCTTGGTTGATGACATGATAGATACAGGAGGCACTTTGGCTAAAGCCGCAGATTTAATGATAGAAAAAGGAGCATTAAGCGTAAGAGCAATATGTACCCATGCTATTTTGTCTGGAGATGCTTACGAAAAAATAGAAAATTCAAAATTACTTGAATTAATAGTGACCGATTCTATTCCTTTAAAGAAAGAATCAAACAAAATAAGAGTCGTGAGTTGTGCACCTCTTTTTGCAGAAGTAATGAACATGGTACACCACAACAATTCCATTAGTGGAAAATTTTTAATGTAAATTATTATTTATTAACTATATTTTTTTAAAATGAAATCGATTACAATTAAAGGATCAGAAAGAGAAAGCGTAGGAAAAGTTGCAACTAAAGCCTTACGTAATGCTGGAGCGGTTCCTTGCGTATTATACGGAGGAGATCAACCAGTGCATTTTTCAGCAGACGAAAGAGCATTCAAAACATTGGTTTACACTCCAAACGCACACACAGTTGTGATTGAAGTTGAAGGCGGAAAATCTTACAATGCAGTTTTGCAAGATATCCAAGTACACCCAGTTTCTGACAAAATTTTACATCTTGATTTTTATCAATTATTTGATAACAAAGAGGTTACTATGGAAGTTCCAGTAAGAATCATTGGAACATCTCCAGGTGTATTATTAGGTGGTGTTTTACGTCTTAACTCACGTAAACTTAAAGTAAAAGCTTTACCAGCTAACCTACCAGATTTCCTAGATGCGGATATTTCCCCTCTAGAAATGGGTAACAAGATTTATGTTACAGCTTTAGCTAACGAGAAATACAAAATCCTACACCCAGACAACACAGTTGTTTGCCAAGTAAGAATCTCTCGTGCTGCGATGAAAGCTGCTCAAGAAGCTGCAAAAGCTGCAAAAGCACCAGCAGGAAAAAAGAAAAAATAATTTTTCGGCATACTTTTACAAGAAGCGCTCCAATTGGAGCGCTTTTTTATTAGGAGCTATTCCTGCTGTACGTTACAATCTTTTGCCTCGCTATCTCGTCCCAAAAGACGAGAACGAGACAAAAGGATTTCCACTGCCATCAGGGCTAGGAACAAACATTATAAATAAATCAAACATTTTCTAAAAATCTAGCAATCTAAAAATCTAACTTTCTATTTTTGTAATATGATACAATGGATTTCAACTCTTTTTTCGAAAACCAAAACCGAAGAAAGCAACAACGACGATATGAAGAAATTTTTAATAGTAGGATTAGGAAATATAGGAACCGAATACGTAAACACACGCCACAACATAGGTTTCAAAGTATTAGATTTTCTAGCAAGAAAAGAATCACTAGATTTTCAAACGGTAAAATTAGGATCACTTGCCGAATATAAACTTAAAGGAAGAACACTTTTACTACTAAAACCCAATACTTATATGAACTTAAGTGGGAAAGCAGTTCAGTACTGGATGGAAAAAGAGAAAATAGAAAAAGACAATGTCCTAATTATTACCGATGATTTAAACTTAAGTTTTGGAACCATTCGTATAAAACCAAAAGGAAGCGATGGCGGTCACAACGGACTTAAAAGCATTCAGCAAACACTAAACTCATCCGATTATCCACGTTTTAGATTTGGGATCAGTGACGAATTCAAAAAAGGAAAACAAGTAGATTATGTACTTGGTGAATGGGACGAAATCGAAAAAGAAAAAATACCAGAACGTTTAGAAATAGTTTCTGAAGCGATTAAATCATTTGCTCTAGCAGGTTTAGAAAATACAATGACTACATACAATGGAAAATAAAAAAAGGAAGCCAAACTGGCTTCCTTTTTTTACATTATATAGCAATATTATAATTATTGCACAACAATACGTTTTACAGTTTTCTTAGCACCGTCTACAATAGATACTAAATAAATTCCTGCTTCTACTTTATCTAAATTAATATTTTGATTGAATGCACCTGTGTTAGAGAATGATTTCTCATAAACCTGACGACCTCTCATATCATGTATATTAACTTTAATATCATTTGTTGAAGCCGAAGTGAATTTTACTGTAAAATCTCCTTTATTTGGATTAGGAAACAATACAAAATCTTGGAAACTATTTTCATCAACACTTAAAGGCTGAATCGTACAGATATTTAAACTCCAGCTATTTATTGTCCCCCCATCGTTAGCAGCGACGTCCGCAATTGTTAATGTCCATGTTCCTGTTGATGTAGAATTATTAAATGCCGACAAAGGAGAAGAAGGAACTACTGTCCCTGTTATTCCAGGACAAACTTGAGGTCCGCCAGCATCATCAAAAGTTGCAACAATGTTACCATTAGTTGCATCAGCATCACAAGGTCTTGAAAATAATTGCACTATTGTTCCAGAAGGACTTGTTAAAGTCCCTACTAAATCTCCCGCCCAAGTATGTGTAATATTCATAGTTACATTTACATCTCCAATCGTTCCTCCACCAACTACTGAAATCGTTGATGTTCTTGTATTTGGGTTGTTTGCTCCAATATTTTTTGGAACTTGTCCTGCTCCTGCTGCAGTTGTAGTACAACCTAATACTCCTGTAGTAAATTTGAATCCACTTCCAAAAGTGCTGGCACAAAATGCATTTGTAGGCTTAACTCTCCAGTAATAACTAGTTCCTTGAGCTAATCCAACTACAGTATAATTTGTTGTTGTAGTTGATCCAGAAGAAACTATAGTTGTAAAAGCAATATCAGTCGCCACTTGCACATCATATCCTGTTGCATTAGCAGAAGCAGCCCATGTTAGACTTAATGTAGTATTCTGTGTGATTGCATTATTAACAGGCGCTGACAAAACAGCCGCTGCAGGAGCACCTGCAACATCTAAGTAAAATGGAACCGTTTTTGTTGTCGCTCCAGATGTACCTGTGACAATTATATTAGCTAAACCTACAGGAGTAGTTGCAGATGTTGTTACTGTCATAGTCACAATACCATCGGTCGTTCTAGATGTAGGAGAAAAAGATACGGTTGTATTAGCAGGAACGCCAGTAGCTGTAAAATTAGTTGTTCCAGCAAAGCCTGACAAAGCAGTATAATCAATAGTATAATTTATTGTATTTGCTCCTTGACAAATCCCTTTGTTTTGTTCCCCAGCTACTCCATTAAAAGCTACATTAAACGTTGATGGCGGCGCAGTAATAGCAAAATTGTTATTTGAAATATCAAAGAAAATATTACCATAACCTCTAGCCATAATTCTGTTATTAGCCCCAACATTATTTGGAATAGATATTGTTTCAGAACCATCGTTAGGCACTTTACTTGCTAATAGAGTTGGATAAGTATTTCCTCCGTCTGTAGATAAATACAAATCAATAAAAGGTGTATTTACTGTTCCCGTGTTTGTATTAGCAACATTCCAAGTCACCGTTTGATTCGTTCCAGTTGCATAAGACAATGCCGTTGCACTAGGAATATTTAACACAAATGGTCCGGCCGAAGCGTCAACAGTGACTTTCATATCGTCAAAATTAGTTTGTCCAATTTTCATTGGAACTGAAGCACTATAAGGCACATTATCTCTTACTGTAACTCTAAAGTTTAATGTACGAGCTACTGAACTCAGAGCTTCAGATAACATTCCAGCATCACCACCAACTTGATCAGTTGTTGCTGAATTAGCAATTACTGAAGTAAGCTTAGGAAAATATCTTAATGGAGATGCGGTAGCATTCCAAGAAATAAAGTTTGGCCCTATTGTTTTAGTTGTAGAAGCACTACTATTTGCACCCGTGTTAGCCCCACAATCATCAAATTGTTCCCAACTATAAGTTAGTGCGTCTCCAACATTAGCATCTGTACCAACAGCGGTAAGAACATATGGAGTACTAATTGGAATTATATAATCAGCACCTGCACTTACTGAAGGCGTAGCGTTATTTGCTCCAATACTAGTAGTAATAGGACAGCTTTTAGTTGCTAAATTAGCTTGAATCTGCATAATTGTTGCGGCATGATATTTATCGATAGAATGAGCAATCACATCATTATTAGTAATACCTGCATATCCCATAATGGTAATACCAGAACCCACTTCCATATTTACTCCAGAACCTTCACTATTATGAGAAAAAGTATGATTTCCTCCTAATTGATGTCCTACTTCGTGTACTACATAATCGATATCGAAATTATCTCCTTGAGGAATACCGTCAGATGGAGAGGTAATTCCCGAACCTTTATTGTTTCCATTATTTACTCCGTCTTGACATACACAACCAATACAACCAGCATTTCCACCACCTCCTGACGCGCCAAACATATGACCAATATCATAAGCTGCATTATTAGTTCCTATAGGAGTACCTATTCCAGTTAAATTATTATTTAATGTGTTTTGCAATTCTGTATTCCAGTTACCCAATGTAGAGTAAGGATCAGAGGCTGGAGTGTAATAAATAACGTTTGTTGTGCTTGCAACAAGATTAAGATGTAATGCTAAATCTTTTTCATAAACTCCATTACAACGAGTTAGTGTTGCATTAAAAGCAGCAAGGACTAAAGCTACTTGAGCTGAACTTGTTGCCCCAAAATAATTTGCGTATTCACCATTACATGATTGTGCTAACCGCATTGTTTTTAACTGTCCCGCACTAGATCTAGTAACATTGCCTGCTTTTCCGGCTAAATCAAGAACTAATTTTTTGTCATCTGTTGAGCAAGACCAAGCCAATCCGCCATTTTGTCTTTGAGATTTAAATACAGCATAAACAGTATGATCTTGAGAGTAAGGCTCGATGAACTCATTTTCTCTATCCGTTCTAAAAATCATTGTTTGAATCCCATTAGGAGCAAGACTTAACTTTAAAGTCGCATATTTGTCTGTAATTCCTTTTCCTGAATAGGCTCTGATTTCAGGAAACCTTGCTTGTAATTCATTATCAAAATTAGAAGCTTCAAATATTTCAAATTCTTCCATTTGCCCATCAGCATTTGGTAGAGAAATAATAGTTTTACTTTTTAAAATGTTGTTTCTAGTTGAGAATAGAGTTTCTCTCATTGATTCAGTATTCAAGTCATACAGTTTGAATTCTCTTGGAAAAGACTGTCTAGCGACTGCTTTATCTGTAACGATTTTATTATTTGCTACTTTATGTGTAGACCAAACATTTGTTGTTTGAGCTTGTGTCTGAATAAACATAAATATAGATGCAAAAACTAATAGTAATTGTTTTTTCATTTTAAATAGATTTTTGTATTAATATTATTTTGTGCTAAATTATGCAAATAATTTAAAAACACAACTTATTCAATAAAAAAAACGCAAGCTAACAGCTTGCGTTTTTAATGAATTCGTAAATATTTAATTTATTCTATAACAATACGTTTTACAGTTTTCTGATCACCATCTATCACAGATACTATATAAACTCCTGCTTGTTATTATTTTAAATCAAAATTAATTTTTAATTAATTTCTTTCTAAAAATATTTCCATTATCAGTTTCAATATTAATAATGTAAATACCCTTCTTCCATTTACTAGTATTGATTTCTAAAATATCCCTATTTACGTCATTTTTAATGTAGAAAGTTTTACCATCAACAGTCGAAATAAATATTGTTTTTAGATTAGTGTTTACTGACGATATAATAACTCTATCGGCAACAGGATTAGGATAAACAGTAATTTTCTCATCTAAAACTAATTCGTCAAAAGTTGTAATAGTACCTATCTTACTGGTTGCGGTACATATTTCAATTCTACCTAAATAAGTTGCATTAATATAAGTACCTGATTTTAGATAGATATAATCTCCTGCTTTCATACTAATATTTTGAGCTGGCAAAGTGGTATAGTTAGTATTTGTCTCAATCCAGTTCACAGTTTTGTGCACAACAGATGCTGATTCTGGAGTTGATAATGTTAAATTGGGTTGACAAACACCTGTTGAACAACTTGGATCATTAGCTGACAATACTGTTATGGTCATTGTTGTGGAAGTGCTACTAGCACACTGTCCTGTTGTAGCGTTAAAAGTATAAGTAGTAGTCACTGTGCTATTTAGTGCAGGTGACCAAGATCCTGTAATACCGTTGTTAGAAGTAGTGGGTAATGGTTGTAAATTTCCGCCTAAACAAATTGGAGCTATTTGAGTAAAAGTAGGCATAATAGTATTAGTATTGACAACTTGAATAGTATCTGACATTGCTATGCTACAATCTGAACTATTCGCATAAGTATAAGTAATGGTATGTGTTCCTACTCCTGCGGTAACAGCACTAAACGAATATATACCTCCAGTGTTTGTAATACCTGCCCCCGAAGCTGTAAATACACCATTTATAGAAGTAGCAGATAAATAATTTGACAAATTAGATAAAGTCTGATTGCTACATATTGTTGAAGGCAAATCAAAATTAGCGCCATTTAAAGGAATTAATTTTACATTATCAATATAATAATAAGTTTTTCTAACTCCAGTAGTGTTTGTTTGATTATATGAACATCCAACAACTTGAATTACAGGGGTTATTTGATTATAACTTACATTATTAATGCCTCCTAAATATAGATACTTTTCAGAATTGATAATTTCTTTTGGGATTTTAAAAGTAATTCTTTCCCAACCATTTGTTATTGTAGAGAAGGTGGAATTAGTGAATAACATATTTTGTCTTGAACTTGGAATTGTAAATTCACCATATCCAATATCATAAATTGCTGTATCACTTAGATAAGCTTGAAATTTTATAGAACTTGCGCTGGCACCTTCTGCAAGAGAGACGTCAAAACTTAATTGATAATCATCCGAGTTAATCAATGCTTGACTTAATTTAGTTCCTATTATTTCCGAATATTTTCCACTACCATCTAATTCACTATATACCCACATGCCAGTATAACCATTTAATCCTAATCTATCATTTTCACTTCCTTCAAAATTACAAGGAATTCTTATAAAAGGAGCTGTCCCATTTCTATTAAAATAATCAGGTGTTGTTCTATTCACATCATTCCAGTTGCAAGTTCTATCTAGTTGACTGGCAGAACTAGGTAAAGTGGAAAATTGCTCAAAATTTCCATTAGATACTAAATTACAATTATCTACAGGAGAGCAATTGTTATTTTTAATTATATATAAATATATGTACGTAATATTTCCTTTTTTTCCAGTATTGTCAACAGGAACATATCTTAATAGGTGAAATCCAGGAATTAAACCTGTATAATTTATGATTGTATTACTTGTGCCTGATGTTGATGAAAATGTAGCATTCACATCATAAATATCTTGTAAACATTCAAAATTAGAAGCATTATAATCATTAACTAATATGTCTCTAATTTGTATTATTTCGTTTGGATATCCAATAAAAGATATTGTATTGTAATTACTTATACCATCGTTAATCCCTGAGACATTATTTCCTAACGCAACCGTTCCACCATAATTTTTAAAACTGTTTAAAACAATACTATTATTTCCATAAGTAGTATTTAGACCATAACCTATATCGATTAAAGAATTGTATTCTTCTTGTTTTAAAAAGCGCTTCATGAAATTTGAACCTGCTCCTTCTACATTACTCATTACAAAATAATTGTCATTGAAAGTGTTTTGAGGAGAGATACACATATCTTCAAAATGACTGTAACTACTTCCTTTTTCAAAACAGTTAGGAGTATAAACAGGAACTGTTGAAGTTCCCACAAACTTTAGTGCGGTTCCGCAAGTAGTTGAATTACTAGTAGTATTAGTTGTAGGAGGAGTTAGATTACAATTGGGATGAAGTTCAGATTCACTTACAAATTGAGAATTAAAACCATAGTTATACATTGAAGATGAAGAACAAGCTTCTGAACTAGTGATTAAAAATTGTCCTAATATCCCCGAATTGTTCTTTAAAAAACGGTCATACTGGGTGTAATATTTATAATTATTCCCAAATAATGATTTCCCGTCATAGTTTAATAAACTATTAAATCCTAAAGCATGTGTAACTTCATGCAATACAACAGAATATAAATCATATTGATTTGCTTCTGAAATATTTAATAAGTTAGTGTTCCAAATGGTATTACTAAAATTAAATGCAACCATACCGTGATAAAAATTCCCATATGAATTTGTGTAATCGCTTGATACAAGAGGAGAAATGGTATTTATATAAGAATTTTTACCTCCTTGGATAGTTTTGTATATTTCTCCATCTACAATACCTCCAAAACCAGCTGCAGAATTACTAGGCATAGTATAAAATGTAGTGGCTAAGCCTAAAGTTCCCAAAGGAACATTTTGCAAATTAGCAATATTACGAACCCAGATCTTTACTTTGGTAGTATTGCCTGCATTTTTTAGAGGAGTATTTATAAAGTCTGATAAATCTTTAAATACGCGACACACAACTTCGCGTCGAGAATTGTGATTTGCATCAGCAGTATCTTCCATTCCTGAACCCGTTTCAAAATAGAGTTCAAATATTCCTGAGTCGCAAGTGATAGCGGAGCTTTTACTTAATGTATTATTGATTGTTTTATCTTCGCCTGCTTTCAAGTCTTTTAAATTGTATTTGTTTCCATATTGGTCGAAAACATCTTCAAAATAACCGTTAGGTGTAATTTTAATATCTCCTTCAAGAGGAGTTTGAGCAAAACCACATATTCCTAGTAGCAGGAATATGCATATATATAAGTTTCTCATCTTATTTTATAAATTAAATGATTACTTATTTTTTTTGTACTAATGTTTTTACTAAAGCTTTTAGTTCTTCAATTTCTTTATTTTGCTGTATCAAGTAAAGTGTTAATTCCTCAATTTTTTCTTGCTGTATTTTCGCCATTTCTCCAAGAGAAATACCATTTTCTGCAACTTCTTTAGCACTTGGCAGATTAAATAAGTGTCCTTTTTCTTGTATTTGTCTTTCCACCTCTTGTAATGTTGGCAATTTGTATTCTTTAGAGAAAACATAATCTGCCCATGTTGAATTAAGACTTACTCCAACATCAACTCCTTCTGCGATAATTACAACTA
>NZ_JBDTQE010000038.1:0-27115 GCF_039932285.1 Flavobacterium sp. | reverse complement strand
ATGATCACAAATAATACATTTTTTAGCAACAATTCTTTTTATTTCTATTGGAACATAGGAAGGGATTGTTGTATGGTTATTTGATTAGAAAATTAAATTAATAATATAAATATACAATCCCGTCTATAACAAGACGGGATTTTTTTTGCTATATGGAAATAAAAATTGCAATTCAGGGAATTAAAGGCTCTTTTCATCATCAAGTAGCCCAAGAATTTTTTCGAGATTCAGTTGGGTTAGACGAATGTATGTCTTTTGAAAACTTAGTTACAAGTCTTAAAGAAAACAAGACTCAAAAAGGAATTATGGCTTTAGAAAACTCAATTGCGGGTTCTATAATTCCAAATTATGCACTTATCGACAACAATAATTTACACATTATAGGAGAACATTATTTGGATATTCACATGAATTTGATGGTTTTAAAAGGTCAGAAAATTGAAGATATCACAGAAGTTCATTCCCATCCAATTGCATTGTTGCAATGTGCTGTTTTTTTTAAGCAATATCCTCATATTAAACTAGTAGAAAGTGGAGATACTGCAGAAACTGCAATGAGAATTAAAAATGAAAATTTGTTAGGAATAGGTGCGGTTGCTAGCCCAATTGCTGCAAAAATGTATGATTTAGATATTATTGCTGCTGGAATTCACACTATAAAAAGTAATAAAACACGATTCGTGATTGTTAAAACCCAAAACAAAGAAATTCCGAAAGAAGAAATTAATAAAGCTTCTATAAAATTTGAATTAGATGATACGCCAGGGAACTTGGCAACTGTTTTGAATGTGATGAATAATTGCAAATTAAATTTAACCAAAATTCAATCGATGCCTATAATTGAAACACCATTTCAATATTCATTCTTTGTAGATATAGTTTTTGCGAAATATAAACATTACGAAAAAGCAAAAAAAATATTGGAATTAATGACGACGCATTTTAAAGTTTTAGGAGAATACAAAAAAGGAGCACAATGATAAAAACAGCAAATAGATTAAAAACGGTTGAAGAATATTACTTTTCATCAAAATTGAGAGAAGTACGGGAGCTAATTTCTCAAGGAAGACCAGTTGTGAATATGGGCATTGGAAGTCCAGATTTGCAACCGTCAAAATTAGTTGTTCAAGCAATGCAAAATGCAATGTTTGATGCTGTTTCACATCAATATCAATCTTATCAAGGTTTGCCAGAACTGAGACAAGAAATAGCAAATTTTTACAAAAGCAACTTTCAAGTCGATTTAAATTTCAACAATGAGATTTTACCGTTAATGGGTTCTAAAGAAGGAATCATGCATATTTCAATCGCTTTTTTGAATGAAGGAGACGAAGTTTTAATTCCAAATCCGGGTTATCCAACGTATGTTTCTGTGACCAATTTAGTGGGAGCAAAACCTGTTTTTTATGATTTGATAGCAGAAAATAATTGGGAGCCTGATTTTGAATATTTAGAAAAAACAGATTTGACCAAAGTAAAACTCATGTGGGTAAATTATCCGCACATGCCAACGGGAGCAACTGGAAGTTTGTCATTGTTTGAAAAGTTGGTGGCTTTCGCCAAAAAACATCAAATTTTGTTGGTTAATGATAATCCGTATAGTTTTATTTTAAACAATAATCCAATTTCAATTTTGCAAGTTGCAGGTGCAAAAGAAGTCGCGTTAGAATTAAATTCATTGTCTAAAACCTATAATATGGCAGGTTGGCGAGTGGGAATGGTTTCTGGAAATGTAAAATATATTGATGCTATCCTGAAGGTAAAAAGTAATATGGATAGCGGTATGTTTTACGGAATTCAGAAAGGTGCCATCGAAGCGCTAAAACTAAATAGATCTTGGTTCGAGGAACAAAATAAAATTTATTATACACGTAGAAATTTAGTTTTTCAATTGGCAGACAAACTAAAATGCACTTATGATGAAAATTCAGTTGGGCTATTTGTCTGGGCAAAATTACCAATTGGAATAACCAATTCGGAAGATTTTGTAGATGAATTGTTATACGAAAAAGATTTATTTATTACCCCAGGAACAATTTTTGGAAGCAACGGAGAAGGTTATGTTAGATTTTCCCTATGTATTGCTGAAGAAAAAATTAAAGAAGTTTTATCAAATTTTTTGATAGAAGAACAAATTCATTTATAATTTTGTAACAAACAAAAACTATGGAAAATAGTACATCATTACGCACTTGGTTAGACGATTTCAAATTATCACATCCGTTAGTAATAGCAGGTCCTTGTAGCGCAGAAACTGAAGAACAAGTGCTGAAAATAGCACACGAATTAAAAAACTCCGATGTAAGCATTTTTCGTGCTGGAATATGGAAACCAAGAACACGCCCAGGCGGATTTGAAGGTGTTGGCGAAATTGGTCTTAAATGGTTGAAAAAAGCAAAAGCAGAAACAGGTTTACTTATGGCAACAGAAGTAGCTAATGCTACTCATGTAAAATTAGCATTAGAATATGGTATAGATGTTTTGTGGATTGGCGCTCGAACAACTGTAAATCCTTTTGCAGTTCAAGAAATTGCAGATGCTTTACAAAATACAGACAAAATTGTTTTGGTCAAAAATCCTGTAAATCCAGATTTAGCCTTGTGGATTGGTGGTGTAGAACGTTTGTATAACGCAGGAATCAAAAAATTAGGAGTGATACATAGAGGATTTTCTACTTACGAAAAGACAAAATACAGAAATATTCCCGAATGGCAAATTGCAATCGAACTGCAAAGCCGTTTTCCAGATTTACCATTAATAATCGATCCGTCGCACATAACAGGAAGACGCGATATGATTCAGGAAGTGTCGCAACAAGCACTCGATTTGAATTACGATGGATTAATTATTGAAACCCACACAGATCCAGATAATGCATGGAGCGATGCGGCACAGCAAGTAACACCGACTGTTTTGAAACAAATTTTTGAAGATTTGAAAGTCAAAAAAATGACTATCGAAGAAGATGGTTATAACACCGAAATGATAAAATTGCGAGCCAATATTGATATTTATGATAGCAAAATCCTCGAAATTTTAGGAAATCGTATGAAAGTAGCCGAACAAATAGGAGCACTTAAAAAAGCAAATAATGTGGCGGTTTTACAAAACAAACGATGGAATGAAATTCTTGGAAAAATGATTCTAGATGGAGAAGAAAAGGGGTTAAGTGAAGAATTTATCTTAAAAATGTTTAAAGCGATTCACCAAGAAAGTATTACACACCAAGAGAAAATTATAAATCAATTGTAAATTATAAAGTGGTAATTTTGCAATCGTAATTATCTGAACAGATTTTGTTTTTAGAGAAATCTAAAATCTAAAATCTAAAATCTAAAATCTAAAATTTGAATGACAGGACTCGTTTATAAATCTACAGGAAGTTGGTACACCGTAAAATCTACAGAAGGAGATTTTATGGAATGTCGTATAAAAGGAAAATTCCGAATGAAAGGAATCAAAAGTACCAATCCAATTGCTGTGGGAGATGTTGTCGATTATGATTTAGATGAAAATTCTGATGTAGTTACAGGAACGATTACGAATATTCACGAAAGGAAAAACTATATCGTTCGTAAATCGGTTAATCTCTCACATCAAATGCACATTATTGCATCAAATCTAGATTATGTTTTTTTGTTAATTACGATAAATAATCCACCAACAACGACCAATTTTATAGACCGTTTTCTGGTTACCGCTGAAGCTTACGGAATAGAAACCATTTTAGTTTTCAATAAAATAGATACTTACGACGACGCGATGCTCGACGAACAATTGTTTATGCAATACATTTATCAGCAAATTGGATATAAATGCCTGCGAGTTTCATCGACCGAAGGAAAAGGAATCGAGGAGCTAAAGAATATAATGATTGGTAAAGTAACGATGTTTTCTGGACATTCGGGCGTAGGAAAATCTACTTTGGTCAATGCGATGGAACCAAGTTTGCATCTAAAAACCAAAACAATTTCCGAACAAAGTAAACAAGGACAACATACAACGACTTTTGCAGAAATGTATGATTTATCTTTTGGAGCACAAATTATAGATACACCGGGGATAAAAGGTTTCGGAATTGTTGATATGGAAAAAGAAGAAATTTCAGGCTATTTTCCAGAATTTTTCAAACTCAAAGACCAATGTAAATTTAATAATTGCTTACATAAAGACGAACCAAAATGTGCCGTTAAGGATGCACTAGAAAAAGACGAAATTTCCTATTCACGATACAATAGTTACTTGAAAATATTAGAAGGCGATGACGAAACTTATCGCACCGATATTTATAATGACGATCGAATTGCGAGTGATGAGACAAGAAATAAAGGATAATTATTTTGAAAGCCGTAATCCAAAGAGTTTCTCAAGCATCAGTAACAATCGATTCTAAAATTGTAGCTGAAATCGAACAGGGATTATTGGTTTTAGTTGGTGTTGAAGATTCAGACAATCAAGAAGATATTATTTGGCTAACCTCAAAAATAATAAATCTTCGCATTTTTGCCGATGAAAATGAGGTAATGAACCTTTCGGTGAAAGATATAAATGGAGATATTGTTGTTGTTTCTCAATTTACCTTGCACGCTTCCACAAAAAAAGGAAACCGACCAAGTTATATTAAAGCCTCCAAACCAGAAATAGCCATTCCGTTATATGAAAATTTCGTTAAGCAGATAGAAACCGAATTAGGAAAAAAAGTGCAAACAGGTATTTTTGGAGTAGATATGAAAGTTTCGTTAGTAAATAATGGGCCAGTAACGATAATTATAGATAGTAAAAATAAGGAGTAAAAAAGGATGAAATTAAAATTAAGCTTATTGATAATTATTTTTTTCTGCAATTTTATGATTGCTCAAAAAATGGATTATTCGACTATAGTAGTTCCAGAAAATCTAATGGAAAACTCAAATAGTGTTGTATTAAATCAAGAAATTAATATTTCAATAATTTCCCAGAAACTTTTTTCGATAAAAACATACAAAGTTGTTAAGGTTTTTAACGAGTTAGGATTAAATAATATTGATGCTACTGAGTACTATGATAAATCCAATAAAATAATAAATATAGAGGCAAGAATTTATAACATTAATGGTAAGGAACTAAAATTTATAAAGCAAAAAGATTTTAAGGAACAAAGTGTTGCAGATGGTTTTTCTATTTTTACAGATGACAGAAAATTATTTCTCGATTATACACCTACAGAATATCCGTTTATAATTGTATATAAAAGTGAAAAAGAAAGTTTAAATACTGCTTTTATTCCATCTTGGTATCCAATAGATGATTCTCATGAAAGTGTTGTAAAATCAACATTAAATATAAACTATCCAAAAGATTTAGGTTTTAAATATAAAGAAATTAAGTTTGAAGGAAATAAGATTATAAGCACCCAAAATGAAAATCAAATGTCATTTTCTGCAGAAAATTTAGCCTCTATAAAAATGGAAGAATATTCTCCGTCTTTTCAAAATATTGTTCCACATGTATTGTTCGGTCTTGATAAATTTACTTTAGAAGGGGTAGAAGGGTCTGCTAAAAATTGGCAAGAGTTTGGAGATTGGATGTACAACAACTTGCTTTTTGGTACAGATGAATTGCCTGTTGAGACTCAAGAGAAAATAAAAGCACTTGTAGGAAAGGAAACAGACCTTATTAAAAAGGCAAAAATTATTTATCAGTATGTTCAAGATAAAACGCGATACGTAAGTATTCAATTAGGAATTGGTGGTTGGAAGCCTATGCCTGCAAAAGATGTAGATAGATTGGGTTATGGGGACTGTAAAGCATTATCTAATTATACAAGAACTTTGTTAAAGTTAGTTGACGTGCCATCATATTATACTATTATTAATGCTGGTTCTGATAAGAAAAGTTTTGAAAGAGATTTTGTTTCTATGCAAGGAAATCATGCTGTTTTAGCATTGCCGGTTAAAGATGGATTTTGTTTTCTAGAATGTACAAGTCAAACTAAACCGTTTGGCTTTGAAGGGGATTTTACTGACGACAGATATGCTTTGATTGTAATGCCAGAAAAAAGCAAGATTGTTAAGACAAATGATTACAACGAAAAAAAGAATTCACAATTTATAAAAGCAAATTATATTATAGATGAGATTGGAGATGTTAATTGTAATGTTTTAATAAAAAGTAAAGGCATTCAATATGATGATAAATATTATTTAGAAAAAGAGTCTAAAGAAAAGACTGCAGAATATTATAAGTCTAACCTAAAAACAATTCCAAATTTAAATCTGCTCAAAGTTTTATTTAATAATAACAAGGAAGAGCTTGAATTTACTGAAAATTTAGAATTTAAAGCACAAAATTATGGAAATTTAAACGGAAAAACATTAATATTTTCTTTAAATGCTTTTAATCAATATTCCTTAATTCCTCAACGATATAGAGCTAGAAATAATCAGTTAGAAATTCTTAGAGGTTTTTATGATGAGGATGAATTTGAAATTACAATCCCAGAGGGTTATGTTGTCGAGGCAAAACCTGAAAATACTGAATGGATTAGCAAATTTGGAACTTATAAGATAGAAATATCTAATTTATCTCCAACCAAATTCCTTTATAAGCGTTCTTTACTTATGAATAAAGGTTATTATGATAAATTGGAATATGAAAATTATCGATTATTTAGAGAAAAAATTGCGAAAATAGATAACTCAAAATTAGTAATAACAAAAAATAAACAACGATGAATAAAAGCAGCATTATCGTAACAGTAATACTATTATGTAGTTTTAATATATATGCCCAAAAAAACGAATTAGGAAATGTAACCATTGAGGAATTAAATGAAAAATTTAATCCAAAAGATTCCTCTGCAAATGCAACAGTTATATACGAGAAAGGCAAGACTTATTTCGAGTTTAAGCAAGAGGAAGGTTTTAGTTTAGTTACTGATGTTGAAGTTAAAATAAAAATTTATAAAAAAGAAGGCTACGATTGGGCAAATAAAGCGGTTACTTTCTATATAGGTGGAAATTCTGATGAAAATGTGTCTTTTTCAAAAGCTATCACATATAACTTAGTAAATGGTCAAATTGAGAAAACAAAATTAAAAAGTGATGGAGAATTTATAGAAAAGAAGAATAAATTTTGGTCACAAAAAAAAATAACAATGCCTAATATAAAAGAGGGCTCTATTGTTGAGTACAAATACACGATAAAATCTCCTTATATATCTACATTTCCTGATTGGAGTTTTCAAAGGTCTATTCCGGTAAAGCATTCAGAATACTCTACCTATACACCAGAGTATTTTATCTATAATGTGTATAAAAAAGGATTTATTTCTCCCATAGAAACTAAAAATAGTATAAGAAAAAGAATCACTTTAGACTATAAAGAAAGAGTTGCTCCAACTTTACATAATGCAGGAGGTACTAATAGATCCACTGAAGAAATATATTATCAAGAGAATCAAATTACGTATAAATTAGATAATGTTCCAGCATTAAAAGAAGAATCATATGTAAATAATATTGAAAACTATGTTACAACTATACAGCATGAACTTGCTGGAAAACAAATGCCACAATCTGCTTTTGAATCCTTTTCGACTACTTGGGAAAAAGTCACAGAAAAAATATATGAAAATGAAGATTTTGGAGGTCAACTGAAAAAAGGAAATTATTTTGAGAAAGATCTAGAACCATTATTAGCGGGGTTAAAAACAAAAGAAGAAAAAACAAATGTAATTTTTAATTATGTAAAATCACGAATGAACTGGAACGAGTACTATGGATATACTTGTGATGATGGAGTAAAAAAAGCTTACGAGAATAAAACAGGAAATGTTGCGGAGATAAATCTTATGCTTACTGCTATGTTAAGATATGCAGATATTCTAGCAAATCCAGTCTTAATAAGTACAAGGTCAAATGGAATTTCATTATACCCTAGTAGAACAGCATTTAATTATGTCATTGTTGGATTAGAAACTGGAAATGATTTAGTTCTTCTTGATGCTACAAGTAAGAATGCTTTCCCTAATATTTTACCTATAAGAGATTTAAATTGGTTGGGTAGAATAATAAGAAAGGATGGCAGCTCAGAACAAGTAGATCTAATGCCAAAAATGGTTTCAAAAGACTATGTTAATCTCATGGGAACAATAGATTCTAATGCTGGAATTGCAGGTAAAATTAGAGAACAATATTTTGACTATAATGCATTAAGTTTTAGAAGTAAATATTTAGATCTTTCAAAAGAAACATACCTAGAAAAATTAGAAAAAAAGCATGAAAATATTGAAGTAAACGAATATGATATTACAAATAAACAAGAATTAGATAAGCCTATTATAGAAACATATTCTTTTAAACATAATAATTCTGTAGAAATTATTGGAAACAAAATGTATTTTTCTCCATTGTTGTTTTTAACACTTACTGAAAATCCATTTAAACAAGAAAATAGAGAGTATCCAGTAGATTTTGTTTATCCTAATCAGGATAAATATGTGTTAATTATTACTATTCCTGATGGATATACAGTCGAATCACTTCCTACTCCTATTAGTATAGCATTAATTGATAATATGGCGAGCTTTAAATTTAATGTTTCTAATATTGGGAATAAGATTCAAATTTCATCATTGTTAGATCTTAACTCACCTATTATTTCTTCGGAATATTATTCAGATTTGAAAACATTTTTTGCAGAAATAATAAAAAAACAAACTGAAAAAATAGTTCTTAAAAAAGTATAATTATGAATCTAAAAAACGCCCAACTCGAAGTAGATAATTGGATAAAAAATCACGGTGTTCGTTATTTTAATGAACTAACTAATATGGCACAACTTACAGAAGAAGTAGGGGAGGTTGCTCGTATTATTGCCCGTCGTTATGGCGAACAATCCGAAAAAGAATCTGACAAAAACAAAGATTTAGGCGAAGAGTTAGCTGATGTTGTTTTTGTAGTGCTGTGTCTAGCCAACCAAACCGGAATCGATTTGCAAGCCGCTTTCGACAAGAAATTAGACCTAAAAACAAATCGCGATCATGACCGTCATCATAACAACGAAAAACTGAAATAATTGTGAATTTACTCCTGCAATCAACAATCGTTAATCAACAATCGTCAATCAAAATTTCAGGTTCTAAATCGGAAACTAATAGATTGTTGTTGTTGCAAGCATTATATCCAAACATTACATTAGAAAACATTTCTAATTCCGATGATTCTGACGTGATGTTGAAAGCCTTAAATAACCACCAATTATCAATTATCAATCATCAATTAATCGATGTTCATCACGCAGGAACCACCATGCGATTTCTTACTGCTTATTTTGCAATGCAAGAAAGTAAAGAAGTTGTCTTAACTGGTTCTTCGAGAATGAAAGAACGACCAATAAAAATTCTAGTCGAAGCTTTGCAACAACTCGGAGCAACAATTTCATACGAAGAAAAGGAAGGTTTTCCACCTATAAAAATTGCAGGAAAAAAAATCACACAAAATAAAGTATCGCTCCCAGCAAATGTAAGCAGTCAATATATTTCGGCACTTTTATTAATCGCTCCAAAACTCGAAAACGGATTAGAACTGACTTTGGTTGGGGAAATCACCTCAATTCCATATATAAAAATGACTTTGGCTTTGCTAGATGAGATTGGTATCGAAACCTCTTTTGAAAATAATATTGTTAAAGTAAAGCCTAAATTATCAATTATTAATTGTCAATTATCGATTGAATCCGATTGGAGTTCTGCTTCTTATTTTTATTCAATCGTAGCTTTGTCAGAAATAGGAACACAAATTACTTTATCAAGCTACAAACAAAATAGTTTGCAAGGCGACTCAGTTTTAGAAGAAATTTATAAAAACTTCGGTGTAAAAACGCTTTATAAAAATGATAATTCTATTACTATTTCTAAAGCAAACGACTTTCGACTTTCGACTTTCGACTTTCAACTTAATGATTCGCCAGATATCGCTCAGACCATTGCGGTAACTTGCTTCGGACTAGGAACAGGTTGTTATCTTACAGGATTACATACTTTAAAAATAAAAGAAACCGACAGATTAGAAGCTTTAAAAATCGAATTAACAAAATTAGGCGCAAAAATTTCTGTTACCAATGATTCTTTAACGCTAGATCAATCTTCGGAGATTAAAGAGAATATAAATATAAAAACCTACCAGGACCATCGTATGGCAATGGCGTTTGCACCATTAGCCCTAAAAACATCCATTTTAATTGAAAATTCAGAAGTAGTATCTAAATCCTATCCTGCTTTTTGGAACGATTTACAAAGTATAGGTTTTCAAATTAATGAGATATAAAACCCTTAGAACCTCAGAAACTTAGTGCCTCAGAACCTTTTATGAAAATAAACACCAAAACACTTGACAACGCCTATCTCACAATCGTATATTTGCACACGATTTAGGTTTAGACTTCAAAAAATCTAAAATCTAAATCCAGAACTCTAAAATTTTACTATGAAATTATCTCATTTCCAATTCAATTTGCCAGCCGAATTATTAGCCGAATATCCTGCCGAAAATCGTGATGAATCACGTTTAATGGTTGTTGATAGACAAAAAGGAACCATCGAACACAAAATGTTCAAAGACGTTTTAGAATATTTCGACGAAGGAGATGTTTTAGTTTTAAATAACACTAAAGTTTTTCCAGCACGTTTATACGGAAACAAAGAAAAAACAGGAGCAAGAATCGAAGTTTTCTTATTAAGAGAACTAAATGCAGAGCAACGTCTTTGGGATGTTTTAGTAGATCCAGCTCGCAAAATTCGTATCGGAAACAAATTATATTTTGGCGATGACGACTCATTAGTGGCTGAAGTAATAGACAATACAACTTCACGAGGAAGAACATTGCGTTTCCTATATGATGGTTCATACGAAGAATTTCGTGCAAAACTAACAGAACTAGGAGAAACGCCAATTCCAAAATATATCAATAGAGAAGTAACACCAGAAGATGCAGAGCGTTACCAAACAATTTATGCAAAAGAAGAAGGAGCAGTAGCTGCACCAACAGCTGGTTTGCATTTCTCTAAGCACTTAATGAAACGTTTAGAAATAAAAGGAGTTCAGTTTGCTGAAGTAACACTTCACGTAGGTTTAGGAACTTTTAACCCAGTTGAGGTTGAAGATTTATCTAAGCACAAAATGGATTCTGAAGAACTAAAAATCACACAAGAAGCTTGCGATATTGTAAATGCTGCAAAAGTAAGAAAAAACAGAATTTGTGCTGTAGGAACCACTTCAATGCGAGCGATAGAAAGTTCGGTATCTTCGGCAAGAACACTAAACCCTTATGATGGTTGGACAAATAAATTTATTTTCCCACCCCATGATTTTAGTTTAGCAACTTGTATGATAACAAATTTTCACACACCAAAATCGACATTAATGATGATGATATCAGCATTTTGTGGCCATGATTTAATGAAAGAAGCTTACGCACAAGCGATCAAGGAAGGATACAAATTCTATTCTTACGGAGATGCGATGTTAATTATATAATAATTTCGAAGACTTTTTTACATAAAACCTTTCAGTAATGAAAGGTTTTTTTATAGCCTGACCCGAAAAGGGTCAGGCATCCGCTACAATCTTTTTTATCGGCGAAAAGCCTCAAAAAAGGATTTCCGCTACTATCCCTCACGCGGTAAAGCGTGATTAATAACACCCAGTTATTTATATTGTGTTTTGAAAATCGGCGATAATCCGTCAAAATCCGTGTCATCCGCGTGCTATTGCGGTTAGTTTTTTAGCTACAGATTTTTATTCCAGCAATTTTAAGAAATAAATGACATGCTTAGGGTTTCTATAAAATCTCTCATCAATTGTCTATAATCTCTCATCTTTTTTTTACTTTTACAACACAAATAAATAAATCATGACTTTCCAAAATACATTACAATTTGCACAACAACTAGACTCGCAAGACGAACTAAAAGAATATAGAAATGAATTTATATTTCCGCAACACGATAACAAAAATGTAATATATTTTACAGGAAATTCATTAGGATTACAACCTAAATCAGCCAAAACTTACGTTGAAGAAGTAATGAACGATTGGGCAAATCTCGCTGTCGAAGGGCATTTTTATGCAGACAAACCATGGTGGGATTATCACGAACGGTTTGCAAACCCGTTAAGTAAAATTATTGGAGCAAAACCTACTGAAGTAACTGTAATGAATACGCTTACGGTAAACCTTCATTTACTTATGGTTTCCTTTTATCGACCTACAAAAACAAGATATAAGATTATTTGTGAAGAAAAAGCCTTTCCGTCTGACCAATATATGTTTCAATCTCAAGTTAATTTTCACGGTTACAAACCAGAAGATGCCATTGTCGAAATAAAAAGAAGAGAGGGAGAACACAATATCAGATTAGAAGATATTCTTGCAAAAATAGAAGAAGTAGGAGATGAGTTGGCATTGGTATTATTTGGAGGCGTAAATTACTACACGGGACAGGTTTTTGACATGAAAACAATCACCGAAGCGGGACACAAACAAGGCGCAAAAGTGGGTTTCGATTTGGCTCACGCTGCAGGAAATATTAAATTAGAACTACACGATTGGAATATTGATTTTGCTGCTTGGTGTTCTTATAAATATATGAATTCAGGCCCAGGAAATGCATCGGGATGCTTTGTTCACGAAAAACATCATAATAATGCTAGCTTGCCAAGATTTGCAGGTTGGTGGGGACACAACAAAGAAAGGCGTTTCAAAATGGAACCCAATTTTGACCCAGTTCATGGAGCTGATGGTTGGCAAATAAGCAATTTACCTATTTTATCATTGGCACCTTATTTGGCTTCAGTAGAAATATTTGCCGAAGTTGGTATGGATAAATTAATCACAAAAAGAAACCAAATTACAGCTTATTTAGAATTTATTCTGCACGAAATAGACAAAGAAGTAAAAGGTCATTTCGAAATTTTAACACCAAGTAATCAAGAAGAAAGAGCTTGTCAACTTTCTGTTTTTCTTCACGGAGAAGGTCGTCCGCTATTCGATTATTTAATGAAAAACGGAGTGATAACAGACTGGCGCGAGCCCAATGTAATTCGCCTAGCGCCAGTTCCTTTGTATTGCTCTTATGAAGACATGTATCATTTTGGACAAATATTGAAAAAAGGAATTCGATCAAATTAAAAACAATAAAAATCCGCGTGAATCTGTTTTTTAAAATATTTTATTCGCGTGACAATTATAGAAATATGAACAAACAACAAAAAATACAATCTTTCGATCCATCACAACCGGGATTGGCTGACGCTACAATTTTCGGATTACCATTTACAGCTGAAGAAAGTGAAATTATTATTATCCCAGTACCATGGGAAGTAACCGTAAGTTATGGTGCAGGAGCATCGGAAGGCCCAGAAGCAATTTTAGAAGCTTCTTTCCAAGTTGATTTGCAACACCAAGAATTTCCAGAGTTATGGAAATTAGGGATGTATTATGACCAAGCGCCAGAGCATTGGATCAAAGATTCTGATAAATACAAAAGTCTGGCACAACCGATTATTGAAGCTTTGGAAAACGGAGAGGTAATCGAAAATTTCCCTGCTTTACAATCTGATTTAGATAAAATAAATAAAGTTTGTGCCGAATTACATTCAGAAGTAAAAGAACGTGTTTTGTATTGGATAAAAAAAGGAAAAAAAGTAGTCTTGTTAGGCGGAGATCATTCGACACCATTAGGATATTACCAAGCATTAGCAACAATTCACGATAATTTCGGGATTTTGCATCTTGATGCTCACATGGATTTACGTATTGCCTACGAAGGATTTACATATTCGCATGCTTCTATCATGTATAATGCACTTCAAATCCCTCAAATAACAAAACTGGTTCAAGTTGGAATCCGTGATTTTTGTGAACAAGAAGTTGAAGTTGTAAAAAACCAAGGAAATAGAGTGGTTGTTCATACCGATATGGATATGAAAGGAGAAACTTTTGAAGGTAAAACATGGCAACAACAATGCGACAATATCATTGCTGCTTTGCCTCAAAAAGTAACCGTTTCTTTTGATATTGATGGGTTGTATTCGTGGTATTGTCCTAATACTGGAACGCCTGTTCCTGGGGGATTCTCTTTCGAGCAAGCCACCTATTTGTTAAGTAAATTAGCCAATTCAGGTAAAGAAATTATAGGTTTCGATCTAGTGGAAGTGGCTCCAGGAGAAAATGATGACTGGGACGGCAATGTAGGCGCAAGAATGTTGTATCATATGTGCGGAATGTTAGCTAAGAATAATGGGATGAATGTTGGGGATAAAATAAAATTCAATAAAAATTAAATTATATAATTTTGACGGTGTATTTTGGCGTTACTTTGTAATATATTAATTTAAAATATTTTAGTTATGAAAACGATAGGTTTAATGGTAGTGTCTCTGATTTTTTTTTCTTGTCAAAATCAAGCTAAACTAGATGTTCAAAAAGAAAAGCAAGCGAGTATTGATTCGATGAAAGTTGTTGTAGAAAAGCAAAGAGTTATCGATTCGATGAAGGTTGAAATGACTAAAATTGAAAAACAAAAAGAAGTAGTTGTAGTAAATCACAAAACAGAAACAGTTACAACCACAAAAAGAAAAAAATGGAGTGGTGCAGCAAAAGGCGCTGTAATTGGAGCTGGAGTGGGTGCTGTTACAGGAGCGCTTGTCAGTAAGAAAAAAGGAACAGGTGCAATTATAGGCGGATTAGCTGGTGCTGGAGTAGGAGCAGGAACAGGAGCTATAATTGACGATAGTAAGAAATAATAATTTATTATTTTTCAGTGTAAGATGCGTTTAAATTTAAATTTAAACGCATCTTTTTTATTTAAAACTGTAAATAATTAATTAGATTTGAATATAGATTTATCCAAAATGAAAAAATTAAAAAAAATCCTACTTGTTTTTATTTCGTTTATAGCTTTAATATCACTTTCATTATATGGTTACTTGTTAACTACAAAACCAAAATATGAGGGAGAATTATCTATAAAAAACATATCAAAAGAGACTACCGTATATTTTGATGATTATGGGGTGCCTCACATTTATGCTGCAAATCAAAAAGACGCAATGACTACACTAGGGTATGTTCATGCGCAGGACAGATTATGGCAAATGGAATTGATTCGTCGTATTGCACCCGGAAAATTATCTGAAATATTTGGAACTAGAGCACTTAAAAACGATAAATTCTTTATTGGCTTAGGGATCGATGAAAATTCGGAAAAAGCAATAGCTGAATTAGACAAAAACGGAAAACCATACCAAATGGCAATGGCGTATCTAGATGGCGTTAACCAATATCTAGAAAACGGAAAAACACCAATCGAGTTTACAATTTTAGGTATTAAAAAAGAAAAATTTACCTTAAAAGATGTTTACAATACTTTTGGATACATGGCTTTTAGTTTTGCTATGGCACAAAAAACAGATCCTTTACTTACGGATATACGCAACCAATATGGCGAAGCGTATTTGAAAGATTTAGGAATCGATTATTCCTTAAATCCAACAAGGCTAAAAATTTCAAAAGAACAAACACAAAAATATGTCGAAATTTCGAAATCGATAACAACGTTGTTAGAAAATTCTCCAGTCCCACCTTTTATCGGTAGTAATAGTTGGGTGCTTTCGCCAAAGAAAACTAAAACAGGAAAAGTACTTTTTTGCAACGATCCTCACATCGAATATTCCCAACCAGGAACGTGGTACGAAGCACATATTTCTTGTCCAGAATATGAAATGTATGGCTATTATATAGCAGGAACTCCGTTTCCACTTTTAGGTCATAATCGAGACTATGCTTACGGATTAACAATGTTCGAAAACGATGATGCCGATTTATTTCAAGAAGAGAATAATCCAAAAGATGAAAATCAGTATAAAACGGTTACAGGTTTCGAAAAGTATAAAATAAGAACTAAAACCATTAAAGTTAAAGATTCTACATCGGTAATTTTAAAAATAAAAGAAACACAACACGGGCCAATAATTAATGATTTAATTGCTGATTTTAAAACACAAAAACCGGTTTCTTTTTCTTGGATTTACACCCAACAACCCAATAAAATCCTTGATGCAGTTTACGGATTAAGCCGGGCTAATGATATTGCAGAATTTCAAAAAGGTGTTTCTTATATCGTAGCACCGGGACTTAATATAATGTATGGCGATGCTAAAAACAATATTGCTTGGTTTACCTCTGGAAAATTATACAAACTGGAAAAAGGAGTAAATGCCAATTTTATTTTAAATGGTACCAATGGAATCGATGATAAAAAGCAGTTTTTAGATTATTCTAACAATCCATCGGCGATAAATCCGAGTTGGAATTATGTGTATTCTTCAAACAATATGCCCGAAGCGATTGAAGGTTACAATTATCCAGGATATTATTTGCCCGAAGATAGAGCCAGAAGAATCACAAATTTACTAGATAATAAAAGTGATTGGAGTAAAGAAGATGTAAGTAAAATGCTTACTGATAATACATCTCCAGTTTCTATTGAAATAGTAAAGACAATGTTATCAGTTATAGATAGTGAAAAACTTTCAGAACAAGAAAAAACAGCAGTTAATATCTTGAAGAATTGGAAAGGAACAAACGGATTAGCAGACGTTGCACCAACTATTTATAATAAATGGATTTATTTGTATTTAAAAAATACTTATCAAGACGAAATGGGAGAAATTTCGTTTAAACAATTCTTGAAAACACATATTATGAAGCAAAGTATAGCTTTTCAAACTAAAAATGAAAATTCACCTTGGTGGGATAATATTGCGACTAAAAATAAGAAAGAAACTCGTAAAGACATTCTAAAGTTAGCATTGCAACAGGCAGTTTTAAGTTTAAATAATCAACTAGGGAACGAGGTAAATTCATGGACATGGAATCGAGTACATAAAGTGGAATATAAGCATCCGTTAGGAAGTGTTGCTTTGTTTAAACCTTTTTTTAATGTTGGAATTTTTGATATTTCAGGCACAAATGAAGTTATAAATAATACCATGTTCGATTATTCTGATGCTGCTGAATATACTATAAAAGCAGGGCCGTCAACAAGAAGAATTGTCGATTTTTCTGATGTAGAAAACAGTTGGAGTATTTTGCCAACAGGACAATCTGGCAATCCTATGAGTAAACATTACAATGATCAAGCAGAAATGTATGCTACAGGAAAATTTAGAAAAATGAAATTGAATAAAGAAGAAATCATAAAAACTTCTACTAAATTGGTTTTCAAAACTAAATAAATTGGCTCATCTTTGTAGTCTTAAAATTAGGAGCAATGTTTAGCGACTTTGATTTTTAATTTGTAATTTTTAATTCGTTTTTAATTAATGCAAACACAAAAAAAAATTGCAATAGTAGGTTCAGGATTAGTAGGAACTTTATTAGGGATTTATCTAAAAAAAAGAGGACATACAGTTCATGTTTACGATAGAAGTCCGGATATTAGAAAAATTAATTTTACGGGACGTTCTATCAATTTAGTATTGTCTGATAGAGGTGTAAAAGCTTTACGTGACGTAGGCTTAGATGACGAGGTTTTACGCATTGGTACTCCAGTAGCAAAACGCGCTATTCATACGGGATTAGAAACTGTTAATGAACAATTTTACGGAAAAGATGGCGAAGTAATTTATTCGCTTTCTAGAGGTTTGTTGAATAAAAAAATGGTCGATTTGGCCGAAAAAGCGGGAGTAGAATTTTTCTTCGAAGAAAAAGTTTGGGATGTAGATTTAACAACGGCTACAATTTCAATTGGGGAAACCGAAAGAGGTGAATGGACGACACATGATTACGATTTAACTTTTGGTTCAGACGGTGCTTTTTCTAGAATTAGACATAGAATGCAACGCCAAAGCATGTTCAATTATTCACAAGAATTTCTAGAAGTTGGTTACAAAGAATTAAATATTCCAGCTAATGCAGATGGTTCTCATAAATTAGATAAAAATGCATTGCATATTTGGCCTCGAGGTAAATTCATGTTAATGGCATTAGCTAATTTAGACGGTAGTTTTACGTGCACTTTATTTATGCCACATGATGGTGAAAACTCTTTTGAATCTTTAAAAACGACAGAGCAGTTAGTTGACTTTTTTGCCAAAAATTTCCCAGATACTGCAGCAGTAATTCCAAATTTAGTAGAAGATTTCTTTAAAAATCCAACCAGTTACTTGGTAACAATGAAATGCTTCCCTTGGACATATAGCGACAAAGTAGCCTTAATTGGAGATGCAGCCCATGCTATTGTGCCTTTTTATGGTCACGGAATGAATGCTGGTTTTGAAGATATTACCGTTTTGGAAGAAATGATGGAAAAATATGGCGATGATTGGGCAAATCTGTTAAATGATTACGAAAATTCTCGCAAACCAAATACAGATGCGATCGCAGAACTTTCGTACAGAAATTTTATGGAAATGAGTGCTAAAACTGCCGATGCTAATTTCTTACTACAAAAGAAAATCGAAAAATGGTTTTCAGACAAACATCCAAAATTATGGATTCCGTTATATTCTCGAGTAACATTTAGTCATCAACCTTATGCCGAAGCATTAGCAATTGGCGATAGACAAAATGAAATCATGCAAGAAGTTTTAAAAATGGATAACATTCATCAAGATTGGGATAATGCTGAAGTGGAAGATAAAATCATTCAACTTTTAAATTCCAAATAGATTTTAAAATTCACTACTCTTCACGATGCACTTTCGTGAAATCAAAAGCAGGTTTGCAAATAGACATGTATTCACAAGGCTCATCAAAAGGATTTGAATATTGAACACGTGTGTTTTTTTCAATTTTTATAGATTGTCCAGCTTCTAAAATTATAATTTCATCATCTATAATAAATTGCTTTTTCCCTGAAATAATATAAGTGTATTCTTCAAATTCAGGCGTTTGAAAAGGCTCGCTCCATTTTGGTTGAGCAATCATGTGAGCAACTGAAATATCTTTATTTCCTGTTGTTGCATTTCCATGATGTTCTTCAATAAGTTTTCCGTCTGTCGTAGGAACTACAAATGGTGATTTTTGGATAAAATATTTTTTCATTTTGTGATTTCGAGACATTAGAATCTCATATAATTATGATTTAATTTTTTCTATAAAGATTTATAATTCCAAATAAACTAACAATCGCCCAAGTTGCTTCCAGAATTATAAATGGCATATAATTAATCAGTAATGAGGCATAACAAGCCAAACTTGCGCCAACAATATTCATTACAAAATATAATTTCCCGTCTTTTTTTATTAACGAGAAAATATTCAAAAAATAGGCAATTAGGATTAATCCAACTCCAATTGTACCAATGATGTCATTATAACTCATTACTTTTTAAGAACCTTCATTAAAATGCTAAAAGCACCTCTTATAAAACTAGCACTCGTAACTACTTTCAATACCGATTTGCCTACAACACTTGCGGTGCTTGGTTCTTTACTAGCTCTTTTTTCTTCTTCTTTTTCAGCAATTTCTCCCGATATGTCTTCTATTTTTTTAGTCAATATCTCATAAGCACTTTCTCGATCTATTTCTTCTGAGTATTTTTCTACTAATTTCGATTTCGAATTAATTTCAGAAATTTCACTTTCGGTCAAAATATCCATTCTACTTTCAGGTGCGCGCATCATAGTTGCAGCTAATGGTGTAGGAATTCCTTTTTCGTTTAGCGCTGTTACCAATGCTTCTCCAATTCCGAGAGAAGTTAATAACTCTTCTGTTTTATAAAATTCGGAAGTCGGATAATTATCGGCAGTTTGGTTTATCGCTTGTCGGTCATTTGCTGTAAAAGCTCTCAAAGCATGCTGGATTTTTAAACCCAATTGTGCCAAAACACCTTTGGGAATATCCATTGGGTTTTGAGTTATAAAATAAACGCCAACGCCTTTAGAACGAATTAGCTTGATAATAGTTTCTATCTGGTCTAGCAAAGTTTTACTCGCTTCATTAAATATAAGATGTGCCTCATCTATAAAAATAACTAATTCAGGTTGATCAACATCTCCTTTTTCGGGCATTTGTTGGTATATTTCTGCCAAAAGACTCAGCATAAATGTCGAAAATAATTTGGGTTTGTCTTGAATGTCTGTTAAACGAACAATATTTATGTAACCTTGGCCATTTTCATCAATTCTCATTAAATCATCAATTTCAAATGATTTTTCTCCAAAAAACGTAGTGGCACCTTGTTGTTCGAGTTCAATAATTTTTCTTAAAATGGTTCCTGTTGTCGAAGTCGAAATTTTACCATATTCTTCAGAAATTTCGTCTTTTCCTTCTTCTGTAATATAATTCATGACTTTTTTAATGTCTTTCAAATCTAAAAGAGGTATTTTTTTGTCATCACAATATTTAAAAATTACTGATATTACTCCAGCTTGCGTATCATTCAAGTCTAAAATTCTAGAAAATAAAACAGGCCCAAATTCTGAAACTGTTGCACGCAAACGAACACCATTTTGTTCTGAAAGAGATAACAGTTCGACAGCAAAAGCTTTCGGAGAAAACGGAATGTTTATTTTAGTATGTCTTTCGGTAATAAACGGTTTTTCTTCGCCTGCTTTTGCTACGCCCGAAAAATCACCTTTTATATCCATCATTAGAACCGGAATTCCTTTTTGCGATAGTTGTTCGGACAGTACTTGAATCGTTTTTGTTTTTCCAGTTCCTGTTGCGCCAGCAATTAATCCGTGGCGGTTTAAGGTTTTTAATGGGATTGTAACATGTAAGTCTAAAGCTTCACCGTTTAGCATGGCGCCACCAAGAATGATACTTTCGCCTTTGCAAGTGTAGCCTTCTGTTATTTGGGTTTTAAAATTTTCTACCGTATTCATTATGTATATTTATAAATCTGCAAGTTATTAATTTTTCATTTAATAAAACTCTTATTTCTTTCTATAAAAATGGCTTAATTTTTGCTGTTATTTGATAAGATGATTCTTTTTCTGTAAATTATCTAAAGCATATTATTTTTTTGCAGATTTTGTGATTATCATATAAAACAACTTGATTTTTTATTAAATAGTTAATAATCAGTTTATTTTTGAATGCATTTTGTGTTTAATGTTTTTTTTTAAATATTTTCAATGTGTTATTATTGTTACTATTATTTAGAAAGTTTAAAAAAAGTTTTTTTATTAGAACTAAAAAATTAAATTTGCCTTCACTATTTAATAATAACAAAAGAAATTATAATCAATTAAGAAAATTTAAATTTTAAAAAAATGGCAAACGTTAAAAAAGAAAGTAGTTCAAACGGAGGAGATATGTTCTCAGGAATAGTAATCGTATCATGTATTGCGGTTGGAATATTAGTTTGGAAGTTCGTAATGGGTGCAGGCGTAAATTTTGCTGGAGGAATTTCAGGGGGAACACCATTACCAGGAAATTATCTTGCAATGGTTTATAAAGGAGGTCAAATTGTACCTGTTTTGATGGGGTTATTGTTAATGGTTGTTGTTTTTGGAATCGAAAGATTTATGGTTATATCTAAAGCTGCTGGAAAAGGTAATTTAGATGCATTTATGAAAAAAGTACAAGGTAGTATTACTACTGGAGATATAGACGGAGCTATTGATGCTTGCGACAAACAAAAAGGATCAGTTGCTAATACAATTAAAGCAGGTCTTGTAAAATACCAAGCTGTAAAAGCAGAAGGTTTTACAAGTGAAGAAGCTACAGAAACTATTCACAAAGAAATAGAAGAAGTGACTTCTCTTGAAATGCCAATGTTAGAGAAAAACTTAACAATTATTTCTACATTAGTATCTTTAGGAACTCTTGCAGGTCTTTTAGGAACTGTAACAGGTATGATTAAAGCATTTGCTGGATTAGCAGGTGGTGGTGGAGCAGATTCTGCTGAATTAGCAAATGGTATTTCTGAAGCACTTATTAATACAGCAACAGGTATTTCTACTTCTGCATTAGCAATTGTTGTTTACAACTACTTTACTTCAAAAATTGATACGTTAACTTATTCTATTGACGAAGCAGCTTCAACAATGGTAAATACTTACAGACGTTTCAAAGGAAGTGTAAAATAATATAAAAAATTATTGCAAAGGAAAAAGAAAATAAATTCTCTTTTTCCTTTGCATAAAAAAACAAGAATATGGCTAAAGTAAAAATGAATAAAAAAGTAGCTGCTATCGACATGACAGCCATGTGTGATGTAGCGTTTCTTCTGCTTACTTTCTTTATCTTGACTGCGACTGCAAAACAGCCAGAACCTTTACCAGTTGACACACCTAGTTCTACTGTGCAAACAAAATTGCCAGAAAAAGATTTAGCTACGTTAACGTTAGGAAGTGGTAAAGTGTTTTTTGGAGTTACTGGAAAAGAAGTTAGAATAAAAACGCTAGAGCTAATGGGTGCCAAATATGGCATTGCATTTTCTCCAGAAGAAAGAAAAAGATTTTCAGTGATAGATGCTTTTGGTGTTCCAATGTCACAACTTAGAAGCTTAATAGCTAAAGAAGCGGCAGAAAGAAATCAGAAAAATTTGCAACCAGGAATTCCTAAAGATTCATTGGATAACCAGTTAAAAGATTGGATTTACAATGCAAGAATTGCGACACGAGATATTGCGCAAACAGAATTGAAGGTAGCAATAAAAGGAGATGCAAAACAAGAATATCCGGAAATTAAGAAAGTAATTGATATTTTACAAGCTCAGTCAATAAACAGTTTCAATTTAGTGACTGGTTTGCGCGGAGAAGATTTTTAATATTTAAAAAAAAACAACGATGGCAGAATTAAATACTGGCGACGGCGGAGGCAAAAAAGGTGGAAAAGTAAGGAGTAAAAAAGGAAATTCTCGTGTAGATTTAACTGCAATGGTAGATTTGGCTTTTTTGTTAATTACATTTTTTATGCTAACGACTTCGTTGAATAAACCACAATCGATGGATTTAGGAATGCCTGAAAAAGACCCTAAAAATCCACCGCCACCTGTTTTAGTTGACGAAAGAAGAACTATGACTATCATCCTGGGTGAAAATGATAAGTTAAAAAATTATATGGGTCTTATTGAAAGTCCAATTGAAGCTCCTAAATCTATTTCTTATGGTAAAGAAGGCATTCGTAAAGATATTCTTTCTAGAGTTAAATCAGTACCAGAGGTAACAGGAGATCCTAAAAGGGGATTAATTGTAATAATCAAACCAGGTAAAAAATCTACTTATAGAAATTTAGTCGATATTCTTGATGAGATGGCTATTTGTAAGGTTCCAACTTATGCAATTGTGGATATTACTCCAGCTGAAATTGCTTTGTTAGATAAAGAATAGGTTATTATTTAACCAAAAAAATGATAAAATTATGAAATTAGATTTATTCAGAACGCAGTGGTTAGATTTAGTTTTCGATGGTCGTAATAAAAAGTATGGTGCTTATGAGTTGCGAAAAGAGAATCCTAAAACATCGGTTAAAGCATTATTAGGTGGTGCATTTATTTTTGCATTCGCTTTAAGTACACCTTTATTGCTTGATTTGCTTCCAGATTCTGAAGCAAAAAATACACTCGACGAAAAAGTTGTTTTGGTAAATTTAGATAAACCTAAAGAGAAATTACCTGAGCCAATAAAACCACCAGAGCCTCCAAAACCAAAGATTGACGAAGTAAAATTTGTTGCTCCTAAAGTTGTGGCGAAAGAAAAAGTAGTAGAAGAAATTAAAACTATCGAGGAGCTTAAGGATAAAACTATTGCTGCAAAAGATCAAAAAGGTGATAAAGATGCTGCCATTGTAATCGATCAACCTACTGGAAATGCGGATAAAGATGCCGAGATTATAGATAATAATGTATATAGTTCTGCGGGTATTGAAGTTCAACCAGAATTCCCAGGTGGATGGGCTAAATTTGGGCAGTATGTTCAAAAAAATTACCGATCTCCGGAAGTAGAACAGGATCTTAAAGGACGTGTTTTTGTTGAGTTTGTTGTCGAAAAAGATGGTAGCTTAACAGATATTAAGGTAGTAAGGGATTTAGGTTTTGGTACAGGAGCAGAAGCAATTAGAATGCTAAAAAGTGCACCTAGATTTAAACCAGGAGTTCAAAATGGTAAAACTATACGTGTACGTTATAGTTTGCCTATCATGCTAGATATTAAAACAGAATAATGGATTCTATAAATTCAAATAATACCAAGAAGAAATCGCTAAAAGAGCGATTTCTTCTCGTTATAGGAATATTGTTTTTTGTGCTATACTTAGTTTTTGGATTGGCAGTAATTTTCTGGAAAGGTTTAGGACTGGATATGTCTGATACTTACAGAATTGCTTTTGGTGGCATAATTATTGTTTATGCTTTTTTACGATTTATTCGTTTCTTTCAAAAATCATAATAATGAGAAAATCAAGTTTTTTTATTTTAATAAGTTTTGTTTTTGTTATTGTATTCTCATGCGATAAGAAATCAAAAAATAAACAGGAGGAAACTATTCTAGAAGGTAAAGTGACTATACTTATAGATGAGACTTTACTTCCAGTGATAGAAGATCAGGTAGATGTTTTCGAAAATCAGTACAACGCATCAATTACATTAGTTGGTAAATCTGAATCAGAAATTGTACAGTTATTGTCTAAAAACAAACAGCAATTAGCAATTTTGTCTAGAGAACTAACAAAAAATGAATCAGAAATTTTCGAAATAAAAAAGATTAAGCCTAGAGTTACTCCATTAGCAATAGATGCTATTGCATTTATTTCACATAAAAATAACAATGATACACTTATCGATTTAGAGAAAGTAATTACTTTTGTGCAAGGAAAAAATCAAAAAGATTTTAAAGGATTGGTTTTTGATAATGCAAACTCTAGTACAGTTCGTTACATAAAAGAATTAGCAAAAATTAATGTATTGCCTAAAGAGAAAATATTTTCTTTTCAAACTAATAATGAAGTAATTCAATTTGTCGCAAAAAACGAAGGGATGATTGGAGTTATTGGAGTAAATTGGTTGTCAGAGCCAACTCCTAAAATGAAAGAGATTGTAAACGAAGTTAAGGTGTTAAGCGTTAAGTGTTTAAACAGCAATAATTTTGTAAAACCTAGCCAAGATAATATAGCAAGTGGTTTGTATCCACTTACTCGCGAAATAAAAATGTTAAATTATCAGCCATTTGCAGGTTTAGGCATGGGTTTTGCTTCATTTGTAGCAGGAGATATAGGACAACGTATTATTCTAAAATCAGGACTTGTTCCAGTTAGAATTCCAAATAGAAATATTAAAATCCGAAAAGAAATAAACAACAAGAAATAATTAATACAAAATAAAATGAATAAAGTTAAATTTTTCAGTATTGCATTAGTAGCATTTGGGTTTTCTACTTACGCACAAGAAATTGAGTTAGCTAAAAAAGCTATTGATGCTGAACAGTACGAAAAAGCAAAATCTATTTTAAAATCAGCGTTGAATACAAAACCAGATAATGGTAAAATTGATTTTTTACTAGGAAATGTTTATTTGCAACAAAGTCAACAAGACTCTGCAAAAATATTTTTTCAAAAAGGATTAACAGCAAAAGAAGGAGCAAGCTTTAATTATATTGGGCTAGGTCAGATAGATTTAAATAATGGAAATGCTACAGCAGCTCAAATTAATTTTGATCAAGCGACAAAAGATATAAAGAAGAAAGATATAGAACAGTATATTTATATTGGGAAAGCATTTACAAATGCAGAAAATCCAGATTATAAAAATGCAATTTTAAATATTACAAAAGCGAAAACAATAAATCCTAATGATGCTCAAATGCAAATGGCATTAGGGGATGCTTATTATTTAGATAGAAATCAAAATGAAGCATATAAAGCATACAGTAATGCTTTTGACGCTGACCCAACATTAATTCGTGCAAAAATGCAATTAGGAGTTTTACTAAAAGGTGCAAAAGCATTTTCAGAAGCAAAATCGGCATTTGATGGTGTAATCGCAACAAATTCAAATTTTGGGCCAGTATATCGAGAATTAGCAGAAACTTATTTTCAATGGGGAACAAACGACAAAGCCAAATATGCAGAATATACTTCAAAAGCTTTAGCGTATTATGAAAAATATATGAGCTTAACAGATTATTCTTTAGCTTCACGTTTTCGTCATGCAGAATTTTTAATTGTTGCAAAAGATTATGTTGC
The DNA here is from genome assembly GCF_039932285.1 of Flavobacterium sp. GTDB lineage: Bacteria > Bacteroidota > Bacteroidia > Flavobacteriales > Flavobacteriaceae > Flavobacterium. The sequence goes on along the minus strand of NZ_JBDTQE010000038.1, from coordinate 939 downwards.
TTTAGAAAAAGAAGCAAATGAAATGAAAAAATTAGATAATGTAAATCCAAGAATTTTACGTTATTTAGGTTATGCTTCTTATGAAAATGGTAATACAGACAATGCAATTAAAGTGCTAACAGACTACACAACAAATTCAGCAAACAAAGTTATAGGTAGAGATTACTTGTACTTAGGATTAGCTCAATTAAAAAATGCAACACCAGCAACTGCAACAGCTGATATCAAACCAGTTATAAATGATGTTCTGTTTCAAACGGCTGTAGCTAATCTTCGTAAGGCTGTAGATTTAGATAAACCAATGGCAAATGATTTAAACGATATTGGTAAAAAATATTTTGATCTAAAATTGTATAAATATGCCGCGGAGATATATGAAGTAGCAATATCAAATCCAAATTCTAAAAATTATTTATATGATAATTTTTATTTAGGATATGCATTATATTTTGAAAATTCAAATAAAGATGCAGCAAAAATGGATATTGTAGCGTTAAAAAAAGCTGATAAGGCGTTCGATAATGTCTCAATAGCCTCTCCAACAACGCAAGATGCATACATATATAGAGCTAGGGTAAATAGTTTGATGGATAAAGATCCAGTTGCACAAGAGCAAATGGCTAATAGTTACGAAGAATACATAAAAGCAGTAACGGCAAAGGGAGACGTGGAGCTTGAAAAACCTGCAAATAAAACAAAATTTGTAGAAGCATATCAAAATCTTGCTTTACATTATAAGAAAGATAAAGTAAAAGCAAATGAATATTTAGCAAAAGCATTAGCAATAGAGCCAACAAATGCCGATTTGTTAAACATGCAGAAAGCACTAAAATAATATTAAAACACTTTTTAGAAACCGTCTTGTTATAATTAACAAGACGGTTTTTTTATGAATAAATATGCTTTGTTATATATAATATATATATTATGGCATACAAC
>NZ_JBDTQE010000037.1:0-27144 GCF_039932285.1 Flavobacterium sp. | reverse complement strand
CCAGAAATAACAATTTGATTATTCCAACCACCATAACGGTTACCAATATAATTTCCTATTGCTCCGAAAGATACTCCTTTTAATAACCCATTTGGCAATGTATAGAAAAAACTTAAATTGGCTGTATTTACTGGAGTTCTTACTAAGCGATCACCTTGTATAAAGCTACCATTTAATCCAGATGTTCTAGTATAACGCATATCATTGTAACTGTATCCAGCGACAATATTTAAACCTTCAATAGGTCTTGCAGTAATATCTACTTCTATTCCTTTGCTTTTTGTTTCTCCACTTAAAACTTTTATCGTTGTATCGGTATTACTTGAACCATCGGCTTTAAATTCCGCAGTTTGCGCTAAATTACTATTTGTTATTTGATATAATGTAATGTTTGTACTTAAAACATTTTTCCAAAAATTATTTTTAATACCAACTTCATATTGGTCTATCACAGATGGTTTTATTGCAACTAAGTCTATAGTTGTTCCTGAGTTTGGTGTAAATGAGGTGGCATAACTAGCAAAAAACGAAGTGTTTTTTGTAGGCTGATATACTAATCCTAATTTTGGAGAAAATGCTTCATCTTTACGTTTTGGAGTTTCAACTGTTGTATTAGCAACCAAATCATATGTATTAACTAGTGCTTCTTGCCATGACCAACGTAATCCTGCTAAAACTTTAATATTATTTGTAATAGATACTAAATCTTGAGCATAAACTCCAAAGCGATTTGTATCAGTTTCTACTCTTTTAGTATTAGTAGAATTTGGAATAGCTCCTCCTTGATTAAAATTATCAAAATCAAAAATGTTACCACTACCGTAAGTTGCAGGGTTAAATATAAATGTATTTGCTTCAAGCAGTGAGTTTTCAAAATCTACACCTGTAAATAGTTGATGTTTTACTTTATCTGTAAAAAAAGATCCTTGTAAACTAATTTGCTGACTCGTGATTTGTTCTAGATTTTTATTTTCTCCAAGAGGTCTACTCCAGTTTCCATAAGTTGCAATTGCTTCTGATGGTTGAACACGTTCAGTTCCTTTTGATGTTCTATTATAATCTTGAAATGAAGAATTAAAATTTAATTTCCAATTTGTATTAAAATCATGTTTTACAGATGCTGAGACGGTAGCTTGTCTTGTTTGTCCATTAGACCAAGTAGCTCCTAAATACTTACTTCGTGATAGATTTACTATATTTTTTCCAATAACTCCAGTACCAAAATCTGGTGTCCAATTGTCATGTAAATAATCTCCTTGCAATGTAATTTCTGTTTTATTACTCACTTTGAATAGAAAGGATGGATTGACATAATAACGCTCTTTTTTTACCACATCTCTAAAGCTTTCAGAATTTTCGTAAGAACCTACAAAACGATAAGCTATAACATTGTTTAATGGTCCATAAATATCTATTGATGGTTTATAGAAAGAATAACTTCCTAGCTGCATAGATACTTCGCCCCCCTTTGCAAAAGAAGGGGATTTAGTTACCATGTTTAATATTCCTCCAGGAGCAACATTACCATATAATAAGGCGGCATTTCCTTTTAGAACTTCTACTTTTTCTAATGAAGATACCTCAGGAATAGAACCACTACTGAAACGAAAACCATTTTTAAACATATTATTTGTAGACATATCATACCCTCTAGACCAAAATGATTCTTGAGCACCACCACGAGCTGAACCTACATAAACACCATTTATATTTTTTATAACATCACTCAAACGAACGCTTTGTTGTTGCCCAATAGTTTCAGAACCTACTATTTGAATACTTTGCGGCAAGTCCATAGGTTTTATTCCAGATCTTGTTAGTGATGCTGGATTTTTTTGTTGATTAGAAATAATCGATACCTCATCAAGGATTTGTCCTTTTTTATTTTTTATGGTATCATTTAGAATACTTTGATTTTCAGAAAAATCATTATCTATTTCAATTTTATTTGAATCTTGTGCAAAACTTACAGCACAGAATAACAAAGCTAAGGACGGTAGTATAATATATTTATGCATTTATTTAGATTAAGTTAAAATAATAATGCAAATATAAAACCTAGATTTTGATTTTCAAAGCTTATTTAGACTAAATATGAATAATATTTTTAAACTGTTGACTATGCATGAATTAAAAATCTAATTTTGAATGTAAAACCTACAACCAATAGAAATTATTCTAATTAATATGAAATTACCCCAAATTAGATCAAGAAAATTTTAAAGAACAAATAGATAAACTGATAAACATGTCTCATAACTACTAAAAAAAAAGCTCCGATTTCTCGAAGCTTTCTAAACTTTATACCACTAATTTTTTATTGCTAATCTAAATCCCTCCCCGTGAATATTGATTATTTCAACTCCTTCATCAGATTTTAAATATTTTCGAAGTTTTGCAATATACACATCCATACTTCTAGAAGTAAAATAGTTATCATCTCTCCAAATCTTAGTTAATGCTAATTCTCTTGGCATTAAATCATTTTCGTGAAGTGCTAACATTTTTAATAATTCATTTTCTTTTGGAGACAACTTTATAGTCTCTTCTCCTGGAAAATTCAAGAATCTTAATTTTGAGTTTAAATCAAATTTACCAATTTTAAATTCAAATTTTGCTACATCGGTTTTTGTTTCTGAGGCCTTACGCTGAATAATTGCTTTAATTTTCATAAGTAAAACTTCTGAATCGAATGGTTTATTCAAATAATCGTCTGCTCCTACTTTGTATCCTTTTAGCACATCTTCTTTCATAGATTTTGCTGTTAGAAAAACAATAGGCACTTCTTTATTTTTTTCACGAATTTCTTTAGCTAAAGTATAACCATCTTTGTATGGCATCATTACATCTAAGATACACAAATCGAAATTGTCTTTCTTAAATTTTTCGAAACCTTCCATTCCATTTTTGGCTAATGTTACCTCAAAATCATTCATTGATAGGTAATCACGAAGTATAGAACCAAAATTTGGGTCATCCTCTACTAATAATATTTTCTTATTTGCTTCCATAGTTTAATAAATTAGGGGTAATTTGATTATAAATGTACTTCCTTTTCCTTTTTCGCTTTCTACCATCACTTCTCCGTGATGATCATCTACTATTCTTTTTACGTATGCCAACCCTAATCCGTGGCCTTTTACGTTATGTATATCTCCTGTATGTTCTCTATAAAATTTATCAAATATTTTCTTTTGAGAGACTTTACTTATTCCTAATCCTTGATCTTTTATTTTAATAATAATAAAATTTTTAACATTCTCAGAAGTAACTTCTATTATTGGTTTTTCTGGTGAATATTTTATTGCATTTTCCAATATATTAACTAGTACGTTTGTAAAATGTACGTCATTTAATAAAACATTTGTTTGATTTGCTTTAAGATTTACATTTATTTTTCCCTGTCTGTCCTCAATTATTAAATGAACGTGCTCTATTGCTTCTTCTATAATATCATTCATATTATAAGACTCTTTTGTAATATCGAGTTCTCTTTTTTCTAATTTTGAAATTTGTAATACGTTTTCTACTTGAGCATGCATTCTCTTATTTTCATCTTTAATCATCTGTAGATAACGAAAAACTTTTTCCTTATCATCAATAATTTTAGGGTTTTTTATGGCATCTAATGCTAAATTAATAGTAGCAATAGGTGTTTTGAACTCATGCGTCATATTATTTATAAAATCCGTTTTAATTTGAGAAATATGACGTTGTTTATTCAACTGATTTAATGCACTATAATAAGCAACAATAATAATTGCTGTAAACAAAAATGCAAGAAACGCAATGCCAATTAAATCAGATATTAAAAATTGCTTTTTTTTAGGAAAACTTACTAATAACTGATATTTACTTACGCCATCATTATCTGTAAAAACAGGTATATCATAAGTGTTTTTCTTATCATATTTAAACTTTTCCGATTTTACTTTTGTTGCTAAACCATTGCTATAAATACCAAACTCGAACGGTGTTTTTATTCCATAACCACTCAATTCATGAGCTAATAGATCATATAGTTGCTTATTAGAAACTCTTTGAGTTATAGATCGTGTTGCTGCAATATCCTTAAAATAAACTCCAAATGTTGCTTTATCAAGAACGTCCATTCTTCCAGATTTTTCTATTTTTTCATCTGGAGACAACGTACTACTTATACGAGAGTCATTTATAGTATTGCCATTATAAACTTCCGTAACACGTTTAGAAATATAGTTTTTGAGTTGTGTTGAATCCTTATTTTTATCAAAGAACGAAGATGGCAGTGAATAATCTTCTGCTATCAAACTATTAGAATAAATAATTGTCTCGTTCGTTACTGTATTTTTTTCTACATAAAAAAACTTGAGTAGTTCACTTTGTTGCGGGCTTTTACCTATACTGTCTTTAAGCTTATTATATGTACTTAAAAAAGTATATGTTTCTTGCTCTTGCAATTTTTTTGATACATTATCTATAACTTGTTTCACTTGGTATTTAAATTGTTCATCTTTATTTTTAAAAGATGCATTTATCAAATAACCTTGTACCACAATAATTCCCAATAGGGAAAGTGTCATTAGAAATACTACAATGCGAAACAACATTTTATTCATTACTACAAATTTAACATTTTAACATTTGAATACTAAATATATTAACCAAACATTAACAGATGCTATTTTTAATATAGATTCCTTAATTTTTTAAGAACTTCTTGAAATTGAATTTTCGCTTCACTCAAATTTTCGTTTTTAATAACATAGTCGCTTTTTGAGGTTTTCTGACTATCGTTCCACTGGTTTTTTATTCTGTCCAAAACAGCTTCTTTAGTGCACTTATCCCTTGCCATGACACGAGTTACACGAGTTTCTTCTGAAGCGACAACAGTAATAATCTGATCACAATATTTATAACTTCCACTTTCAAAAAGTATAGCGGCTTCTTTGATTACAAAAGGAGAATTTTGTTTTTTTACCCAATTATCAAAATGTTTTTTCACTAATGGATGAACAATTTTATTGAGTTCTTTTAGTTTTTCTGGATGATTGAAAACAATTTTTGATATTTTTTTTCTATCCAATTGATTGTTTACAATCACTGATTGTCCAAAATGACTTCCAATTAATTGAATAGTTTCTGGCAAAATCATTATTTTTTTTGCTTCATCATCGGCAATATATACAGGAATTCCTTCGGCTTCAAAAAGTCTAGCAATGGTTGTTTTACCACTTCCTATTCCGCCAGTAAGACCTATAATTTTTGTCATTTTTAAACTTTAAAAAATAATTCAGGAAATGCATCCTGTGGTTTTTTCTTGAGAATATTAATTTTAAAAAATGATTCTATAAATCCTAATCCGTAACCAAAAAACTGTTTCCAAACGGCAATAATAGATAGATAGCCAACATAAATATTTTTATTTTTGATAGATGACATTATAAAAATGAGCACCGTATAAGCAAAATATAATTTTAAAATCCAATCGAATGTAAAAATTAAAGAAAGAACACCTAGAATAAAACCAACTACAAATATTGATGGTAAAAAGAAGGTTGGTTTTGCATATTCTGGATACCAATAATTAAGTATCGGTCTTGCTTTACCAAATTTATTTACTTGAGTATAAAATTTTTCCCAATCGATTCTACGTTTGTGATATACAAATGCTGATGAGATTAGTTTGGTTTCGAAACCTAATTTCCATAAACGAATGCTCAAATCTGGATCTTCTCCTGGATGAATATTTGAAAAACCTTTAGAATCTTCGAATGCTTTTCTTGAAATTCCCATATTAAAACTTCGTGGCTGAAATTTTTCTATTTTTTCTGAACCTCCACGAATTCCTCCAGTTGTAATGACTGATGTCATAGTAAAGTTAATAGCTTTTTGCACTGCCGAAAAACTAGACAACATCGCATCTGGACCACCGTAACAGTCTACATACTTATGAGATAAACTTTTAGAGACTTCTGTCAAATAATTTTCAGGAATAATACAATCTGAATCTAAAATGATAAAATAATCTGATTTAGACTGACTCATTCCAAAATTACGAGAATCACCAGGTCCCGAATTGTATTTCAAGTAATAAGTGATTGATAATCTGTTTTTATATTTATCTACAATGTGTTCGCAAGGAATTGTAGAACCGTCTTCAACAATAATAATATCGAAAGGTTCTTTATGAGTTTGTTTACTTAAACTTTCTAAAAGCTCCTCGATTTCTTCTGGACGATTGTAAACTGGAATAATAAACGAAAAATTCATTGATAAAAAATTTTAACAAAGGTACATTTTTTTATAAAAAAAAGCCATTCGACTTGCGAATGGCTTTTAATATTTTTAAAAACTATTTTTATTGTTTTACAACTTTCAATGTTTTTACCAAACCATCTACAGTAACTTTTACTAAATAAGTACCATTTGATAAGTTTGACATATCTATTTTAGTTTGAGTAGCATTGATAGATTTTGTCATTACTTGCTGACCTAGTAAATTATGTACTGATACATTAGAAATTTCTTTTGTGTAAGATAAATTCAATACATCTTTTACTGGGTTAGGATAAGCTGAAAAACCATTCAAATCGAAAGATTGAGTACCTAACGAAGCATCATAAGCAGCAATTCTAAATTGTCCTACAGCAAGTGCATTTTTAGGCAAAGCATTATTATATCTCCAAGCTCTAGCATATAGTGTTTCTCCAACAATTATACCATCTGCAGCAGTTAGAGATAATAAAGAGAATGCACCTGTTCCTCCATCATCATCACAATTAACCTCTCCAAGCGATCCACATGAACCACTATAAACAGCAAGACCCGAATCTGTAAAACCACCTGTCTCTTGACCTATTTCAAATGTTATTGATCCAGATGCTGGAACAACTGCTTTATACCATACATCACCACCTACATAAGAAGCACATGTCGGAACTGGTTCAGCTGCTGAATCTGTTGCTCCAACTATTGTACCCACTATTGACCCTGTTGCATAGTCTGCTGCTAGAGCTAAAGTTATAGCTCCTGAGCAATCATCATTTACTGGAGGCGTAGCCAACGTTGTAAATCCTACTGTAGACCATGTACTATAAGTAGGTCCTGCACAAACAGTTCTTACATGAAAATAGTACCCTGTAGTAGGAGTTAATAATGTTGCATTATAAGTTTCTCCTGACAAAACAGTTCCTGAACCAGCAGGATTAGCTACTGTATTATCTAAAACATATTCATAGCTTCCTGTTGTCGCTGTCCATGTAACTGTTGCGCTAGTTTCTGTTATTGCAGAAACTACTAAACCACTAGGGTTATTGCAAGCTGGTATTGGCTCCCAAACTACATCGTCAATTAATACACTAGCTCCTATAGATCCAGCATGTCTAAATGCTAAATAATCTGAATAAGATCCAACTGGCGGTGTAAAAGTATAATCATCATATACTAATGAAGCGGCATTTACAGAACCTAAAGCAATAAAAGTATTTTCATCATTAGGATCAGTTAAATAACCAATCTCTACATCGTCTCCAGCGGTAAAATTACCTCTCATTTTAAAGTTTAAGCGATTTGTACCCGCACCTAAATTAGAGACTGGTATTGTTTTTACCACTCCTAGACTTCCTGAAAATCCATAAATATACATCGTATTCGCTCCTGAACTTGGATTTGTTGTTTGTATATTAGTATTACCTCCTGTACCCACTCTTGCCCAGCAATTTGGAAAGTTAGGAGCAGTAACACTATCAAAATTCTCTGTAAAACTTGTTACGCTTGAGCATGGAGTACTAAAAACCAAAGGATCACTCCAAGAACTAAAAGTTCCTCCACAATCAGATCTTACAAATAAATAATATTGTGTATTAGCTGACAAACCCATTACCGAAGCAGTTAAACCAGCAACTGCTGTTCCTGCGATAACTGGTGTTACGTTTGATGTTGATACAATGTATTGATAACCGTTGGCAGGTACAGGCCATGCTACATTCCAAGAAATATCTGCCATACTCGTAGTTACATTACTTACTGCTAACCCACTAGGCTCCAGACATGATGGCGTAACCTCCAATTTAAAATTATCAAAGTTTATTCCATTTGGTGCAAAATTTGCCACAACCTGTATTCCAAAAGAATAATCTCCAGTCGTTGTTGGTGTAAATTCATGTGTAAATTTCGTCCAAGTTGGTCCTTGATATCCTGTTTGAGTAGATAATGTTGTTGTCATAGCAACATCTGTTTGACTATTTCCAACACCTATTGTCAAATCATAACCTACAACAGTATCGTCGGTTCTCATATAATAACTCAGCGTATAAGAAATTCCAGTGGTTAATGTAGCCAGTGGTGTAAATGCCCAACCATCTGTACCATAGGTTCTCCTTAAAGAGTTTGCTCCACTATTTGCAACTGGAGTAGTAGATATTGACCAATTACTTGATGTGTTTATGTATGACCAACAAGGAGGGAATACATTAGTTCCAACAGTTAAAGCATCAAAATTCTCTGTCCATGGGAAAGTAGTAATTGGGTTACATAGAGTTGTAAAAGGAACTGATGAACTCCAAGCACTAAAACCACTACCACAATTAGATCTTACAAATACATAATATGTAGTTGATGGAAGCAATCCACTTAGAGGAACCGAGATAGCGGTTGTAGCTGTACCAGAAACAACTGGTGTCGTATTTGCTGTAGAAACAATATACTCATAACCTATTGCAGGTGTAGGTACAACTGCTGTCCATGAAATTGTCGATGTAGTTGTTGTAATAACACTTACATTTATTCCTGTTGGTGATGAACATGAAGGCGGCGTAAATGTATATTTTTTTCCAACTAAATTTGTTGTTGTAGATATTGCATTATTCGCTGTACCTGAAGATACTGTTGAAGCAGCAGCAGGCGTAACACTTAAAAATGATGAAGAACCGTTTAGTCCTACAGAAGCAGTTAAAGTACCAGCTGCAGCCATAACAGGTCTATACACAAAATCAATTACATTAGTAGTTTCATACAAACGCAATTTGAATGAAGCAAATGCGGTTGTACTTGTAGCACCGCTTCCACCAATATTGATATTATCCCAACCAACTTCTAGAATTCTATTTGGAGCAACTCCTGTAACTATATACTGAATGTTTCCAGAACCTAAATTATTATCGTCCCAAAAAGGAGCTATTAATGGTCTATTACCCGCAGTTACCGAGAAGGCATTAGAATAATTAGCAGTACCCGTAGTACCTGTAGTTGAAGCGTCACCCATTTTAATCCATCCATTGGTAGTAACACAAAAATGAGTATAATCTACTCCATCGTATTTAAAAGTAAAACCAATTGGAATTCCGTTTTCAATTCCGTCGTCTCCAACTGCAGTAGATGTTGTTCCTACAACCGCTGTATATGCTTCCGTTGATTCGGAAAAAGCATAACCGCTAACTTGCGAATAGCCTTGTGTGACAATAGCCAACATAAAAGCTAATAATAATGTAATTTTTTTCATGTTTTTATTCTTTGATTTAAGAATGCAATATATGAAAAAATATTAATCATATGTTAAATTAATATTGATATATCGATAAAACATATAAAAAAAACCATGAAATACATTCATGGTTTTTAAACATTTCACCATATTTATTATTATTCTATACTCGAAACATTAACCATTTCATTGGTATCTTCTTTATAATCTACCCCATCAAATCCAAATCCGAAAAGATTATGAAAATCACTTCTGTAGCCTTCTAAATCTCCTATTTCTGGTAATGTTTCGGTAGTTGCTTCTAACCAAAGTTTAGCCACTTTTTCTTGAACATCAGCTCTCATTTCCCAATCATCTATACGTATTCTACCTTTTTCATCAGTAGGAATTGCATTTCCTGTATATAATCTTTGTGAATATAATCTTTGCATTTGCTCTATACAACCTTCGTGAATTCCTTCAGCTTTCATAATTTTATATAATAATGAAATATATAAAGGTATCACTGGAATAGCTGAACTAGCTTGCGTTACCAAGGCTTTATTTACTGAAACATATGCTTTTCCGCCTAAATCTGCCAAACTATCGGTAATAGAAAAAGCGGTAGCTTCAAGATGGTCTTTTGCTTTACCAATTGTTCCTTTGCGATAAACTGCTTCGGTAACTTCTGGCCCTATATAAGAATAAGCAATTGTAGTAGCACCATTCGCTAATAAATTTTCTTTTTTTAAAGCATCTATCCACATAGACCAATCTTCTCCACCCATTACGGTTACAGTATTTTCAATATCATCGCCTTCACAAGGAGCAATAGAAATATCCGAAACTTTTCCTGAATGAAAATCGACCGTTTTATTTGTAAATGTTCCTCCTATTGGTTTTAGAACCGAACGATGCAAAACTCCTGTAATTGGATGCAAGCGAACTGGTGATGCTAAACTATAAATAACCAAATCTATCTGACCTAGATCAGCCTTAATCATATCGATTGTTTGTTGTTTCACTTCATTAGAAAAAGCATCTCCATTGATACTTTTTGCATACAAACCAGCTTTATGTGCTTCATTTTCGAAAGCTGCCGAATTGTACCAACCTGGCGAAGCTGTTTTTCCTTCACTTGCTGGTTTTTCGAAGAAAACACCTATTGTAGAAGCATCGCAACCAAAAGCACTAGTAATTCTTGAAGCCAAACCAAAACCTGTTGAAGCTCCAATTACTAAAACTCTTTTTGCTCCTTCTATATGTCCTTTAGATTTTACGTAAGCTATCTGATTTTTTATATTTTGCTCACAACCTGTTGGGTGTGCTGTAAGACAAATAAATCCTCGCATTCTTGGTTCTATAATCATTTTTTATATTTATTTGTTGATGTGTTTGTTCGTTTATTTGTGAAATCAAAAATACTAAAAATCTAACAATCTAAGAAGTCTATCAATCTAATTTTCTAATTTAATAATGATTTTGCATGATTAAGTGCCGAATCTGAAATATCTTTTCCTGATAGCATTTCGGCAATTTCTACAACTCGTTCATTTTGAGACAGTAATTTCAGTTCTGAAATGGTACTTTCTCCTTCCGATGATTTAAAAACTTTATAATGTTGGTTTCCTTTTGCAGCAATTTGTGGCAAATGTGTAATAGCAAAAACTTGCATTTTAGTACTCATTTCTTTCATAATATCACCCATTTTATGAGCAATTTCTCCAGAAACACCTGTATCTATTTCATCAAAAATAATGGTTGGTAATTTTGAGTAATTGGCTAAAATTGCTTTGACAGCCAACATAATTCTTGACATTTCTCCACCAGAAGCTACTTTTTTAAGTAGTCCAAAACTCGTTCCTTTATTTGCCGAAAACAACAATTGTACTTCATCTTTTCCGGATGGTAAATAGTTTTGTGTTTGATTAATTTCGAACTGAAATCTAGCATTTGGCATTCCTAATTGTGTTAGAATTTCAGTAATTTGATTTACTAAAACTGGAACAGCTTCACTCCTATTTTTTGAAATTTGTGAAGCAATTTTATCTAAAACCAAAACACTTTCATTTAATTGGATTTCCAATTTTTGAATTTGATTTTCTAAATCATCAACCAAAACTAATTTATTGTCTAAATCATTTTGGATAATTAACAATTCAGCGACTGATTCTACTTGGTGCTTTTTTTGTAATGAATATATCGTTTGCAGTTTTTGATTAACCAAATCTAATTTTTCTGGATCATTAACTAATTTTTCTACTTGTTGAGAAAGCTCGATTGAAATGTCTTCAAATTCGATTAATGTACTTGAAACCCTTTCAAATAAATCCTTAAATTCCGATGACAATCCTGCTATTTTTTGCAAAGAAATTTTAACTTCCTTCAAGTTTTGTATAATTCCTATTTGCTCTTCATTAGCTACAACTAATGATTTATCTAGAGATTCTTTTATAAATTCGATATTATTTAGCTTCTCGAAAACACTTTCTAATTCTTCTTGTTCATTGGCTTTTAAATTTGCCGAAAGCAATTCTTCTAACAAGAATGAATTATAATCTTGCTCTTTTGATAATGCTTCTTTTTCAGCATGTAATTTTTTTAATTCGTTTTTTGCTGATTTATATTTGGCTAAATTTTGTTTGTAATCTAAAAGTGAATTTTGATGATTTGCAATGGCATCAAGAATCTCAATTTGATAAGCTTCGTTAGATAATTCTTGTGTTTGATGTTGCGAATGAATATCTAATAAAAATTGACTTAAATCCTGTAGTCCATTAAGGTTTACTGGACTGTCATTTACAAAAGCTCTAGATTTTCCTGAAGGCAAAATTTCACGACGAATGATTGTTATGTCTTCGTAATCTAAATCATTTGTAGTAAAAAAATCTTGTAAATTGTATTTTGATATTTGAAACTGTGCTTCGATAACACATTTTTGTTCTTTGTCTTTTAGAGAAGTTAAATCGGCGCGTTTCCCTAAAACCAAACCTAAAGCACCTAAAAGTATCGATTTTCCCGCACCTGTTTCTCCTGTAATAATTGAAAATTGGTTAGAAAAATTCATTTCTAACTGTTCTATTAATGCGAAATTTTTTATAGATAATGAAGCTAACATAGTGAGAAATTAATAACTAATTTTTCCCCATTTGCTCGAATTTGTAGGAGATAATCTATTGAGTGCATTAATAACTTCGGTGACATCAACTTTTGGACCATCAGTATAAATACTAAATATTTCGTCAGCTTTTGCATCAAAAAACACTCTAGTCAGATAAGCATTTGGTCTTGTTTCGGCAATTTGGGACAATGTTTTTAAGGCGATTTTTATACTTTCTTTAGCATCTTTTGGATTATCGGACATTTTGTCTAAAGCATTCAAATGATATTCGTACATCGCTTTTCTAAAAGCTACAAAAGCAGGCGAAAGCATATCATTTATAAGAAAATATCTATTTTGATTTTTATCCGATTGGCTCCAACCTTTTATTTGACTTTGTTGAGCTACATTAACAATGTTTTGAGCATTTTCTAACGATTTAGAACCTCCTTCGAGTGCAAATGTATCTGCATCAACGCCAACAATTAAGTTAGAATAAAATGCCATTATTGAAAGTAAATTTGAATCGAATGAGTTTTGATCAAAAGTTAAATTTTGAAATTCTGTATAATTAAAAGCAACATCCTTGTCATTTATATTTAAAATTGGTGACATGTAAGTTGAGTTATAAACCGGTCTTGATGCCTGAACCTGGAGGGTTCCCGTAAACTGATCGGCAGTATAAGTCGTTATTGTAAAGAAAAAAGAACATTCAATTTTTTCGTTTCCTTTATAAGACTGATCAGACCATTTTGTATTGTTTACAAACTCTGTCAACGCTTTTTTAAGTGTTTTAAATACTTGCTGATTTGTTGCTGCAACTTGATCCGTATTAAAGGTTACGGAACAATTGAGTTCTTGAGCTTGTGAAAACCCAAAAAATAACAGAAATAAAAAAACAAATATTTTACGCATAATGTGAAACAATTTTATTTACAATATCGATAGCGACTTCTTCTTTCGATTTTAATTCTTGTGGTTCTATCTTAAATTTTTTGTCTATAAATGTAACTTTATTTGTTGATTTTCCAAATCCAGCACCCATATCATTTAAAGAATTAAGAACTATCAAATCTAGGTTTTTTTTCTGAATTTTTAGCTTTGCATTATCAATTTCATTTTCAGTTTCGAGAGCAAAACCAATTAGAAATTGATTTTTCTTAATTTGTCCTAATGACAACAAAATATCTTTAGTTTTCTCTAATTCAATAGTAAACGTAGCTTCGGTCTTTTTTATTTTCTGATCTGCCACATTTTTTGGTCGATAATCCGCCACAGCAGCGGCAGCAATCATTACATCATAATCATTAAAATATAGATGACAAGCATTATACATTTCTTCGGCAGAAGTCACTCTAACTAGATTTATTAATAAATTTTTTATTTGAAAATGTGTTGGCCCAGAAACTAAAGTAACTTGGGCACCTAAATTTGCGGCAGCAATAGCAATATCGAAGCCCATTTTTCCTGAAGAATGATTTCCTATAAACCGAACAGGATCTATGGCTTCATAAGTTGGACCTGCAGTAACGAGAATTTTTTTACCTTTTAATGGTAATTTATTTTCGATGTCTTTTTCTAAAAAGACAATGATATTTTCTGGTTCTGCCATGCGTCCTTCTCCTGAAAGCCCACTAGCTAATTCGCCACTTTCGGCAGGAATAATAGTATTTCCAAATTTGGCGAAAGCCTCAAAATTAATTATTGTAGACGGATGTTTGTACATATCTAAATCCATCGCTGGAGCAATATATACTGGGCATTTTGCCGATAGATAAGTAGCGATAAGTAAATTATCACAGTTACCCGAAACCATCTTAGACATTGTATTTGCTGTTGCTGGCGCAATAACAATATAATCTGCCCAGAGTGCTAAATCGACATGATTGTTCCAAACTGCATCTTGATTATCTTCATTAAAAAAAGAAGAATGAACAGGGTTTTTAGAGAGTGTAGAAAGTGTGAGTGGTGTTACAAAATCCTTAGAAGCAGGAGTCATTATCACTTGGACATGTGCTCCTGCTTTTATGAATAATCTAACTAATGAAGCTGATTTGTAAGCGGCAATTCCACCAGAAACGCCTAGTATTATTTTCTTACCACTTAAAACAGACATACTTGTTTTATTTTGTTGATTTGTAATAAATTTTATCTTCCAACCATTCTTCAACAGCTAATGCATGTGATTTAGGTAGTTTTTCATAAAATTTAGAAACTTCAATTTGCTCTTTGTTTTCGAAAACTTCCTCTAAACTATCATTATAAGTAGCAAATTCTTCTAATTTTTCAATTAGTTCTTTTTTTATTTCAGCATTAATCTGGTTTGCTCTTTTAGCCATTATGGTAATCGCCTCATAAACATTTCCAGTTGGTTCTTCAATTACTGTTTTGTTATAAGTAATTGTGTTTACTGGAGCTGTAGTCTTTTTTAAATCCATGACTTTTTTTTATTTAGAAAATTGTTGTAAATCCTTATCAATTCTAACCAACATTTGGTCAGCTATTTTTTTGTATTCTGTGTTCGAATTAAAATTAATCAAAGCTTCTTGTGCTGCTTTTGCAAAATTTAACCTATCTTCCATTTTTGATGGGACACTGTTTATAGCTAATTGGTAACTTGCATTTAATTTGTAAAACATTGCCTGTTCTTTATATGGTGTTCCTGGATAATCTGCTATAAAATTATCTAAAGCTTTAATTGCTGGTTTATAATCCTCGATAGTATTATATTGTTTTGCAATTTCAAAAGCCTTTTTTTCTAATTTTTCTCTTAATTCTTTTACCACTACATTTGCATCTGCTAAGTATTGAGAATTTGGATATTTATTAATAAAATTTTGTAATTTGTTAATTGCTTTATCAGTATCTACCTGATCTAGTGAATAAACTGGCGACAATTTAGAATATGATTTTGCTCCTAAAAAATCTGCTTCTTCTGCATTTTTACTTTTCGGATACAAAGCTGCAAAGCTTTCAAATTGATATCCTGACAAATAATACTGCTCTGTTTTATAATAAGATTGTGAAAACATATAGAAAACATTCTCAGCTTCTGGCTTTCCTTTTACTACAGGTGAAATTTGTTCAAAAAGGCGTATAGCTTTTTCATACTTACCAGCTTCATATTTCTTAGTTGCTTCCTTAATCTTCACTTCGACGTCTTCAGATTTAATTGCTTTTTGGTATTCGCTACAAGACGAAAACAAAGCAATTATTAGGAGTGTGTATATTATTTTCTTCATATTTATTTTAAAATTTCGATTTTTATTGACTTTTTGAGCTCGGAAAATCGAAGTGCAAATTTAGTTATTAATTTTTATATAAAAAACTTTATTTTTATTGTTATTTTTAGAGCTGCTTTGTGAATAAATCTAATCTATTTGCCAGATTTTCATCAACACTAACTAATGGTAAACGAACTGTATTTTCTGACAGGCCTAATGATTTAAAAATTTCTTTTACTCCAGCTGGATTTCCTTGCTCGAAAATCATATCAATACTGTTCATTAATTTGTAATGTAAATCATAAGCTTCATCTACTTTTCGTTGTAAACCAAGACGAACCATTTGAGAGAATTCTTTTGGATAACCTTCACCTATTACTGATATTACTCCTGAGCCACCTGCTAAAACAATAGGAAGTGTAATCATATCATCACCTGAAATTACTAAAAAATCTTTTGGTTTTCCCTGTATAAGCTTCATAGCCTGCACAATATCTCCTGCTGCTTCTTTTATCCCTATAAGATTTTTAAACTCTTTTGCCAATCTTAGTACTGTCTCTGGAGACATATTACTCGCTGTTCTTCCAGGAACATTGTATAGGATAACTGGAATTGGCGATGCTTCTGAGACCATTTTGAAATGTTGATAAATTCCTTCTTGGGTAGGTTTATTATAATATGGTGAGACTGAAAGTATTGCAGAAAAATTAGAAAAATCTCTTGTTTTTAATTCTTCAACTACTTTTGCTGTATTATTCCCTCCAACTCCTAAAACTAAAGGTAATCTTCCATTATTAGCTTCAACTATTGTTGTGATTACAACTTCTTTTTCATCCTGAGTTAGCGTTGCTGATTCAGCAGTTGTACCTAGGACTACTAAATATTCGACTCCTCCATCTATGACATAATTTACGATTCTCTTTAAAGCTTCTATATCTATAGAAAAATCTTTTTTAAATGGTGTTACAAGAGCAACTCCAGTTCCAATAAATGCTTGCATGGTTTTATATTTTGTTTAAAATTTTTAAATATCTAAATAGTTCATGAACAAAAACTTTATAATTTTCAGCATTAGTATTAATCATTAAATGATTTAATCTTTTATCAATAGTAGAAAACCCTGTTTTAAATAATGCTTTAGAATGATTTGTGATATATAAGAGTGGCACTTTTTCGGTATCATAATAACTTATTAGCATATCAAAAGGCGTGTTTAGAAAATTTGTAATAAATATTTTATTAAAATCTCCTTTCCAACTCATATCATTATTACTAAATGTAGGTTTAGAAAAGCTTTCGTTTTTTTTTATTTTATCTCTAAAAACAATCATATTTATGTTGTTTTCATTGATCCCACATGCAATTAATTCTTCTGTAAGTTGCTCTTTATTTGAAAAATAACTTTCATCTAATATTATCCCTACGGTTTGAATTGGAGTTATTAATGAACTTGGTTTTACGTTGTGCAAACTTCTTTTTAATATTTTTTTTAGCGAAATTACTTTTATATAGCTTATAAACATATTACTTTTACATTTTTAATCTTTAAAAACAAATTTAATCAAATAAGATTTAATTGTCATGGTAAATGTAGAAAAGAGTGTACTTGTTTTAAAACATTTTGTTTTAATTTTAACGTTAATCGTATTTAATAATAGTTGTTTTGCCCAGTTAGAAGTTGCAAAAATAGAAGGCAAACAAATAAATGTAAACGAAAAAGCATATTCGCTCGCAGAATACAATGCTTATATTGCTCCTTATAAAACTAATATTGACAACGATTTAAATACCGTTCTAGCTTTTTGTCCAGAAACTTTAGAAAAAAGTAAAGGTCAGTGGCAAACCAATATTGGAGATTTTCTTGCAGATATTACATTAGCAAAAACAAATCCTGTATTTAAAAAACGTGAGAATTTAGATATTGACATTTGCATTTTAAACCATGGAGGAATTAGATCTATTCTTCCAAAAGGAGATGTTACTACAAGAACTGCTTTTGAAATAATGCCTTTTGAAAACACTACGGTTGTTGTTGCTTTGAATGGTGGACAAATAGCCGAATTTGTAGACTATTTTATTAAAGAAAAAAAACCACATCCAATTTCTGGAATTACATTTACTATAGATGAGACAAACAAACCAATAGACATTCTCGTAAAGGATCAACCATTGGATCTTACAAAAACATACTATGTAGTCACTTCAGATTATCTTTCGAATGGAGGGGATAATATGAATTTTTTTAAGAAAAATACAAAAATATATGATCTAGATTATAAACTCAGAAATATCTTAATTGACTATCTTAAAGATGTAGATACAATACCTATTATTAAAAAAATTAAGGTAACCCAAATAAAAAAATAAAAAATTACAATCTGATTAATAAATTAAGTAATAATGAAAAGAAGAGACTTTATTCAGAAAACCGCAGCAAGTGCAACTTTACTAACACTTGGAGGTCTGTCATTAAGTAGTTTTACAACAAATAGCTTAAAAAAAATTACTATTTTACATACAAATGATGTACACAGTCATATAGACCCTTTTCCTGCAACTGACCCAAGAAACCCAAACATGGGAGGAGTAGCAAGACGTGCTGCTATTATTGAACAAATAAGAAGAGAAGAATCTAATGTACTTCTTCTTGATGCAGGAGACATTTTTCAAGGAACTCCTTATTTTAATTATTATGGAGGAGAATTAGAATACAAACTAATGAGTATGATGAAATACGATTTAGTAACAATAGGAAATCATGATTTTGACAATGGAATAGATGGTTTACTTGCACAAATGCCTCACGCAGAATTTGATTTTGTATCTGCAAATTATGACTTTAAAAACACTGTCCTTAACACTATTGTAAAACCATATAAAATTTTTAAAAAAAATGGTGTAAAAATAGGGATTTTTGGTCTTGGAGTTGAACTATCAGGTCTTGTTGATAAAAAACTATACAAAGAAACAGTCTACAACGATCCAATTGAAGTAGCTCAGGACATGTCACGTATACTAAAAGAAGAACAAAAATGTGATCTTGTTATTTGCTTGTCTCACATAGGATACGATTACAAAAACGACCCTGAGAAAGCTTCAGATATAATGTTGGCTAGAAAAACAAAAAATATAGATATAATAATTGGTGGGCATACACATACTTTTTTAGATAAGCCTGTTGTTGAAAAAAATCTTGAAGGCAAAGAGGTTCTAATTAACCAAGTTGGATGTTATGGTATAAACTTAGGTCGAATAGATTTCTATTTAGATGATAAAAATAATATTGCAGCTGGTGGCAAGAAAATTATTATTTAATTTTTTTTTCTGATAAAATCATAAATTTATACAATGAAAACTGAGCAAAAGAATATAAAAGCGCCACTATAGGCTGAAAAATAGAGATTGATATATAGTAAACTTTTATTATAAAAATAAACTGTATAATAGTAAATAATACAGTACTTATTAGTAACCAATAGTTCATTTTATTATTTTCTATAATATAGTTTGATAAGGAAAATCCTCCTAAAAAGCTCATGAAAATTATTTGCAAAATATATGTGTAAAATACACCTCGTAATTCATCTATTGTTAGACTTGTAACATATAAAAAAAGAGTTAAAAAAGGAATACTTGCTAAAATTACTGGCAAATAGCTTTTTATTTTAATAATTTTTATAACAATATATATAATCAAAATTATATAAGACATAAAGAATATAGCTCCTAATAAAGAAAAAATAAACTCTTTTGAAATAAAAAAAATATTTGAAATTAGCGCAAAAAGTAAGGCTAGTATAAAATAATTATTTCTATTTTCCGATGATCTCCAATATATTGTGATTAGTAAAGGATTTAACAAAGGTTTTAGCACATAAATAAAAGATGTATATTCAAAAAACTCTGCTATAATTAACCCTAAAACCACAGCAAAAAAGATTGAAATTAGAATATTAACTTGGTTTCTGTTAATAACATTTACTTGTTTCTTTTCCATTTTATTATTTCATTTAAGATAAAGAATTACTTGTTACATATTTTACCATATAATAATATGAAGCAAACTGAGCTATTACATTAAGAATTATAAAAATTTCCAAGTTTAAATAAAAATTATATATTGCAAAAAAAACATCAGAAATGATAAAACAAATACACATAACTATTGCATAAAATGTTTTTCCATTTGGATTATTTAAATAATTCAAACCAACAATTGAAGTCAATAAGCACAATATAATCCCATAAACTATATATAAATTAAGTACTAAATTATCTAAATTAGACATCATACTTATTACTACATACAAAACAGACAAGCAACTAACCATCATCAAAAGAAAATAAAAAAACTTTCTCCTTGATGTATTCTTGACTGAAAAATCCTTTATAACCAAATATATCAACATTAAATAACTAATCATATTAAGTAAAGTGATTGTAATATCTCCTATTGACAATTCAAATAAAACAATCATATCTGACATGAAATTGAATAATAAAATTATCAAAAAAATCCAATTAATTTTACCACTTCTACTTTGCAAATAATAATAAAAAATAGCTGGAGCAATAACAGGCTTCATAATTAATAATAACGAATCATTATTTATTACAAGAGCTAAAATCGCAAAAAAACTAGCTATAAGATATAAAATTAATGATGGGGATATAGTTTTCATTTCACATTTCTATTTTTTTTGAAAAAATTGTGCTTTTGTTTCTTAATAAAAAATATTTTACTAAAAAATAAAATGATATAATATTAAATAATACACTTATATACCTAAAAAAAATAAAATCATAATAGTAATAATAAATCACGTAAAACAAATCGCAAATTATAAAACAACAAGTTGCCATCATTAGTGACATATTCTCTTGATTACTTTTTAAAAGATACAAAACCGTGTTTAACAAACCTAAAATTAATAACACCGAACTGTAAACTATTATATACAAATATAAAATAGAAGAAGAGTCAAATACTAAAAACAAACATATATAAAGTAAACATGATAAAAATAGTAACATCAAGATTATATAAGTTAAGCTTATAATATCTAACATTTTTATATTTATTTCAAACAAACTTCTAACAACAAAACCAAGTAAAATACAATATACTATCAGATTTATTAAAATTACATATCGCAAAGCAAACGCATCCTCAAATAGATTAAAAATACCACTCACAAAAAGTAATAATAATACAGCCGAAAACCAAAAACTAACATTTTTATGACTTTCTTGTAAATAATAAAAAAAAATTGAAGTAGAAACAATAGGCTTAGATATCAAAGTTAGATATTCACTATCTATAACAATAGATAAAAAAAATAAAAATCCTGAAATCATGTACAACAATAGTGGTGGGTTTATTGCTTTCATATCATAAACTTACAAAAATAAATTTTAACCTGTAAAACTTATTACAAATAAACCTTATAATAACGAATGTAATACAAGAACGAGAAAGAAATATTTATAACTATTTTATTTCAAAAATCGATCAATTTCGACAGTCCATTTTAAGCTTGAGTTATAAAACAATTGTCCATTTTTTACCTCTAACGGACAATCAAAATTATTCGTAAAAAGGCCTCCAGTCCCCAAACCTTGTGGCATTAAGTTTTGCTTCAAAAAGGTAAATTGCGCAATGGCATTTAGACCAATATTTGACTCTAAAGCAGAAGTAATCCACCAACCAATATTGTGTTTTTTGGCTAACGAAATCCACTCATTTGTTCCTCTAAAACCACCTACAAAACTAGGCTTCAAAATGATATATTTCGGTTTAATTTTAAGTAGTAATTCTTCTTTTTCTTGATGAGAAAACACACCTATAAGCTCCTCGTCAAGCGCAATGTCAATTTTACTGTTTCTACACAGCTCTGACATACTGTCAGTATGATTTTTCTGTATGGGTTGTTCTATGCTATGCAATTGATAACCAGATATTTTATTTAATTTACCTAAAGCATCAATTTCACTAAAAGCACCGTTAGCATCTACCCTAATTTCTATTTGTTCTGGTGTAAAATTTTGACGAATATAGTGTAATAACTCTAATTCTTTATCAAAATCTATCGCGCCTATTTTAAGTTTTATACACTTGAAACCTTGTGCTATTTTTTCTTCTATTTGTTGTTTCATTTCTTGTGCTTCACCCATCCAAATTAGCCCATTAATCGGAATACTTTTTTCGTCCAAAGTAAAGGCTGAAGGAAACAACAAAAATGGAGTTGAAGAAACTAATGATTGGAAAGCCATTTCGACTCCAAATTGAATGGAAGGAAACTCGACTAAAGCTTCCCAAAGCCCTTTTTCTCCCAAGTGAATATTGTTGCAAACCCATTGCAATTTTTCTTCATAATCGGGTCTGTCATCACAACTCAAACCACGCAAAATTCCGCACTCTCCTATTCCCTTTTTTTCATCGTTTTGCAACACTAAAAACCAGGTTTCTTTTTGGGTTAAAATACCTCGTGAAGTTCCTGATGGTTTTTTGAAATTGAGAATATATTTGTGGTAAGTTGCTTTCAAAAATAGATTGTTTGATTGTTAGACTTGTTAGATAATTAGATTTTTATATTTTTAGATTTCGACTTTTGTCTTAAAAAAATCAATCGACTAATCGAAGTACTTTTTTGAAATTATCATTTGGCAAATTTACTTTCTGAAATTTATCTAAATCGTTGATGGTTTTATTTTTCCAAGTTTGATTTACAGATACATTTTGTTCTTTGTACTTGTTATGAATTTCTCGAGATTCACTCATTTTATCTAAAAACATATAAGTGTGTGCTAGATTAAGCTGAACCAAAAGCTCACTCGAATCTAAATTTTCGGCAATTTTAAGTGTTTTAAGCGCTTTTTCGAATTGTTTGGTATAAATATACAATTCGCCTAAAGTATTGTAGTCTAAAGGCGACGCTTTGCTTTTGTTGATTATTTTATCATTCATCAATAGGATTCCCTCGTCATACTTTCCTTGTTTGGCTAAAGTTTTTGATTCTTGACGAATAATCTTATTATAAACTTCAACAGCATTTGTTTCCGCTAGTGCTTTATCTTCAAATTTATTTATTAACGACAGTTTCTCCGTGTTTGACAGTTTTTGAAATACTGAGAATTTGTACTCATTTTGTAATTTTTCGATTATATTAAAACAAAAAGCGTCTGGATTGGGTAATTTTGAAGCTATTTCTGTTGTTTTTATAAAATTAAGAGCCGTTTTTTTGTTTGTTTGATTCCATATTTTACTCGCTTTTATATCTACCCACGGAACAATTTCGAGGATGATTTTTTGCCCTAAAATCCAATTCTTACTTTCGAAACCGAACCAAATCGTTTTAGAATCATTTATTAAACAAGTAGATTTTTCTAAAGAAATTACTTTTACTTCTTTGTTTACGGGATTATTTTGATACAAACAGGCTCTTTTAGAATCTCCTGATTTTATAAAATCTACCGCTTTATTATTATCAGAAAAAACAGCATAAATGCATTTATCGTCACCTGATACTTTTGAAGTTAATGAAATTGCACTACCTGTTCCTTGTGTAATTCCTGTTGGATCCGGAATGGCTTTGAGTACTGATGATAAATCAGAAACCAGTTTTTGGTTTTCGTCTAGCAACGTGATTCTATACACAAATTCGGTGGTTCCGTCTGGAAAATCTTCTGACTTAACAAGGGTTCTTTCTCCTGCCGAAAGTTTTATTTCTTTATTGGTTACTCGTTGGTTATCCCAGTAACCGTCTTGCGCAAAAGAAATACTTGTTAGAAAAAGAAATGCTATTTTTATTATTTTCATTATTTTTGTTTTGTTTGTTGTAGCAATTTGAGTGCCAGTTTAAAACGAAAGTTCTTTTATGATTGAAATGCCCTAGCCCTGATTGCAGTGGAAATACTTTTGCTTTTTCCTTTAAAAAGCAAAAGATTGCAACGAAAAGCAGGAAGTAGCTCCTAAAATTACAAATTGATACTTTCTCCTATTTCTAGCAACATAAGGTCTTTTCCTGCGTCGAAAAATTTCTTTTTGGCTTCGTCGTGGTTTATTTCGATATAACCAAAAGTGTCATAATGGTAGCCGAGAATTTTATCACAATCTACAAAATCGGAAGCGATAATAGCATCATCTACATCCATCGTAAAATTATCGCCAATAGGAAGAATCGCTAAATCGAGTTTGGTACGCATTGGGATGAGTTTCATATCCATAGTAAGTGCCGTGTCGCCTGCAATATAGATATTTTTGTGCTCGCCTTCTATAACAAATCCGCCTGGATTCCCTCCGTAACTTCCGTCAGGAAATGAACTGGTGTGAATGGCATTGACATACTTTACATTTCCAAAACTGAAATTCCAACTTCCACCAAGATTCATTGGGTGAAATTGTAATCCTTTATTACCAAAATGTGTTGCTACTTCGTAATTGGAAACTATCACAGCGTTGGTTTGTTTGGCAATGGCTTCGGCATCGAGAATATGGTCGTTGTGAGCGTGCGTGAGCAGAATATAATCAGCTTTGAGCGAACGGATATCGATATGACTTGCTTTTGGGTTTGCAGAAATATATGGATCGACCAAAATGTGTTTCCCTGCAACTTCAATACCAATACAGGCATGACCGTAGAATGTTATTTTCATTTGAATTGAATTAAGGTTACTTTTTATCTTCCTCCTAAAAATAAATTTACAATGATATCAGAAAAGAAAAAAATCAGGCATAAAGACAGTAACAATGAAAGCAAAAAGGTACTTATTGCTACTTTCTTTAATTCTGGATCTAAAGCTCTGGAATCTTTATTTTTATAAACCGTTATAAGATGTTTTGTGAGCGGTATATAAGCCAGTAAAAAAAGATACTGATCAAAATGAAAACCTTGTAAAACTGCAAAGCATACTATCAAAACCATTGCTGTAATAATTAGGCAATAGTGATAAATTTTAGCTTTTGCTCCACCCATTTTGACTACTAATGTATTTTTTCCTGCCTTTGTATCAGAAACTTCATCACGCATATTGTTTAAATTGAGTACGCCAACGCTTAATAATCCTATTGCAGCAGCTGGAAGTACTAATTGCCAATCAAACTGCTTCGAATACAAGAAATTTACCCCTAAAGTACTTACTAAACCAAAAAAGACAAATACAAAAACATCACCAAAACCTTTGTATCCATAAGCAGCGTTTCCAACGGTATATCTTATTGCCGAAGCAATGGCTAAACCACCCAATACTAAGAAAAATAAAGAATACCACAAATGTTTGTCATGAAACGAAAAATAAATTAACAAAACTGCTGATATAAAAGTTAGCGTTGCTGTAATTATCATGGCTTTTTTCATCGCAGCAGGCGTAATTACACCGCTTTGTATGGCTCGCATTGGACCTATTCTGTCTTCATTATCAGTTCCTTTAATTCCGTCCCCATAATCATTTGCAAAATTGGAAAGGATTTGTAATCCCAAAGTTGTTAGCATTGCAAAACCAAATATTGTCCAATTGAATACTTGGGTTGGCGTGAGAATATCATTTGTTGGGTTGGCTAATGCATATAAACTTCCTACCATAATTCCCGAAACGGAAAGAGGTAAGGTTCGTAATCGAGCGGCTTGTATCCAGTGTTTCATATTTAATTTTAGATTTCAGATTTTAGATGTTTTGGGAAACTGATTACTGTAAACTGAATACTTTTTAAGGCAACCATTTCTTTTCAAAATTAGGCTTTCTTTTTTCTAAAAAGGCATCTCTTCCTTCTTTTGCTTCATCGGTCATATAAGCTAATCGGGTCGCTTCGCCAGCAAAGACTTGTTGCCCGACCATTCCGTCATCAGTTAGATTCATTGCGAATTTTAGCATTTTAATAGACATTGGTGATTTAGCCAAAATCTCTTGTGCCCATTCGTAAGCAGTATCTTCTAGTTCATCATGAGGAATTACGGCATTTACCATTCCCATTTCGAAAGCTTCTTGTGATGAATAATTACGTCCTAGAAAGAAAATTTCTCGCGCTTTTTTCTGGCCTACCATTTTGGCTAAATAAGCAGAACCATAACCTCCATCGAAACTGGTTACATCGGCATCGGTTTGTTTAAAAATAGCGTGTTCTTTACTGGCTAAAGTCAAATCGCAAACCACGTGTAAACTATGACCACCACCTACAGCCCAACCAGGAACAACACAAATAACTGCTTTCGGCATAAATCGAATGAGTCGTTGCACATCGAGAATATTTAATCGATGGTAACCATCTTCTCCTACATAACCTTGCTGCCCACGTGCTTTCTGATCGCCTCCGCTACAAAAAGAATACACACCATCTTTACTTGATGGTCCTTCAGCAGAAAGCAAAACGACACCAATAGAAGTATCTTCTTGCGCATCGTGAAAAGCTTGTAATAATTCGGCAGTAGTTTTAGGACGAAATGCATTGCGAACATCAGGACGGTTAAAAGCTATTCTAGCGACTCCATTGCATTTTTTGTAAGTTATATCCTCAAATTCTCGGACTGTTTTCCAATCTATTTTGTTCATCTGTGTTTATTTTAATGTAAAAATAATTCATTTGTACTAAACAACATATTAGTTCCTAAAAAGAATCTTACAAATTGACTTAAAAGTGTTAAAATTTCAAGTTAATTTAGATTTTTTATCTTTTCCATTTAATTTTTAATTAATTTTAATCTATTGAAAATCAATTTTTTACATTGATTTAAAATTATTAATTCACACACGGATTTATTAACTTAAAAAAAGATTTATTTGAAAAAAATTGTTTTAGTTGTCGCTCTAGCATTTGGTATCTTTTTCACAAGTTGTAAAAAAGAAATAGAAACACCAGCTGAGGAAATTACCACAGAGCAAATGACTTCAGAAGTTAAAGACAGTATAGTTACTGATACAGTAGCCCCTATGGTTGAACCAAAAGATTCGATAAGCAAGAAATAAACGCTTCAATCTTTAATATTTATAACTAAACTACAGGCAATAAAGCGAATATCGGTTTTGTATTGTGGCGGCTCCCGAGAGTTGTTTAAAAGACAGTGTACAAAAAATTAGAATAAGAATAGAGTTCGCTCTATATTGAAAGAAATTATTCTAATTAAATTTATTTAATTTTTTGATTTTAGTAAAGCATTTTATTATCACTTTACGTATGTTATCGTCTGTTTTTCGAAAAAATAGACAGAAAAATGCCAACTTTGATTATTAAAGTTGGCATTTTTTGCTTTTTATTAAACCCTTTAAAAAAAATAAGTATTAATACTATAAAAAATTAAAATAATTATGCTTTTCAGGACAAGACATATATAAACAAAAAACCCTATCCGATTTGGATAGGGTTTTAAAAAGAAAGGCGACGACAT
>NZ_JBDTQE010000036.1:0-28463 GCF_039932285.1 Flavobacterium sp. | reverse complement strand
AAATACTTTACTTATGATATATTATTATCCAAAATTAGTATTAGCAAAAACAAGAGAAGAAACAAAAGAAGTCTTTTGGAGTTTTTACAAACAAGTACTTCCTTTACTTTTTTTAGGATTAACTATAATTTACATTTTTAGAATTTTTGCAGTAAAAACTCTTTTGAGTAAAGAGTTTATACCAGTTTCTAATTTGTTTTTTTGGCAACTGGTTGGTGATTTTCTAAAAGTTGCTTCTTGGATTTTAGCATTGAATTTTTTTGCAAAAAAAATGACAAAAGTGTTTATAGCAACAGAAATATTATCATTAATAATACTCTATTTTTCGAGTATTTATTTTACTAATATTTTTCAAATAGAAGGAGTTGTAATAGCACATGCCTTTACATATTTTCTGTATTTGTTGGTTTTATGGATTTATTTCAGAAAAATTTTATTTTAGATGAATAAAAAAATAGACACTATAAATTACTTTCCTGCTTTAACTGGTTTAAGAGCAATAGCTGCGTATATGGTTTATTTCCATCATTTTAATCCGATAAACAGAGCTGTATTTGGGCAAGGATTTTATAATTTTTTTTCTGAGTTGCATATAGGAGTTACTCTTTTTTTTGTACTAAGTGGTTTTTTAATTACCTATAGATATTACAATCTCGAAAAAATTGATTTCAAAGATTATATGATTAATCGTTTTGCAAGAATATACCCAATGTATTTTATGTTATCTACGACAACATTTCTTTATTATGCTATTTTTAGTACACAAAAGTCTTTTTTTGATTTTAAAATTTATTTGTTAAATATTACTTTTTTACGTGGATTTTTTAATGATTTTAAATTTTCAGGAATTGCTCAAGGTTGGTCATTAACAGTTGAAGAAAATTTTTATATAATTGCTCCATTATTATTTTTAGTAATAAAAAAGAGTAAGTTTTTTTTATTGATATTACCTATAATTATATTGATGATAGGTTTTTTATTAGTTTTTATATTTCAAGATTATTCCTTTTATGGTTTGATGAAGACACAAAATTTTATGCTCGATTTCACTTTCTTTGGTAGATGTACAGAATTTATTTTAGGTATAGGTTTAGCGTTATTTATAAAAAAATATGGTTATAGTTTTAGAATAAAATATGGGACATATTTTGGAATAGTATCAATGATAGTGTTCGTTTATTTTTTATCCATTTTAAAAATTTCTGATAACGGATACGGTACAGATTGTATTATGGGTAAAATAATTAACACATTACTATTGCCTTTATTCGGAATTTTGCCATTATTATTTGGGCTTATTTATGAAAAAACAATAGCTTCTAAAGTTCTAGAGAGTAATTTAATGCAATTATTAGGCAAGAGTTCCTATGTTTTTTATTTAATTCATATAGGTATTTTCGAATTATTATTACATAAGTTTAATTTCAACTATTTATTGATATTTATTGTACTTAATCTGATTTCAATTTTACTTTATACTTATTTTGAGAAACCTCTAAATAATTTCATTAGAAATATAAGGTATTAGCTACTTTTCTTTAATTAAAATTTATTTTTCTTCCCAAATATTTAAATATTTTTTTGCGATTTTTATATAATCATGTTCTTTTTCGACAAATGCCCTTGCTCTATGACCAATAGCGACAATTTCGTTAGGGTTTTCAATCAAATAGGATAATTCATTTACTAAATAATCTACATTTGGTAAGGCATTAATACATACTTTATCTGTTATATTATAGTAATTAATAAATTCTTGTTCTGCTCCGGTAAAAACAACTTTACCTTTTGCCATAGCTTCTAGAGCATTGTAACCTTGATCATTACAGTATGCTTGATCTAAAAGAATATGTGCAGAGTTATATAATTCAATATATTCTGAATATGGTATAGTATTGGTAATTATGATTTCGACTTTATTTTTAAATTTTTGTTCTATAATTTTCAAAGCATTTTCAAAGTAAACAATACCTTTTTGATGATAACTATATTTGTTAATACCAAGAAATATAATTATTTTATCCTCGATTTTTAACTTCTCAAATTTTAGTTTAGAAACGTTTATTGGATAAGGTATGTAAGCAGAAAAAATAGGGCTTTTTCTTGCGGCATCAATATAATCAAAATCGGTGGCTATTAATCCATTAAAATTTGATTGTATAAAACGATGAATTTTAATATGTCCTTTACTAAAATAAGAAAAAAAAGAGTTGAATTCTTTTAGTTTTGAATCTTTAAAATAAGGTTGCAAAAGTGATTTGTAATCTTTATTTTCGATATAAAACTTCAAAGTCAAATAATCGACACCAGAAGTTAATACAAAACTTTTTTTATTTTCTTTTAGGATTTTTCTAATTAAATAGATCTCTATTTTTGTTGTTGTTTTTATTGATGCTTCATTTATAAATTGAACTACATCAAATTTTTTTAATTTAGGTAATAAAAAATAAAAACGAATACCATATTCTAAATCTGCTAAATCAAATTTAAAAAGACGATAAAAAATTTTTCTTAGAGTTGTAAATGCCTTTTTTTTTAGCCATTTTGCTTCATAATCATAATCGACAGGATATTGCTTAAAACCATCACTATTACCTATCAATTTTACTTCGTGACCAAGCATTTGTAATCCTTCTTTTAAGGAATTATGTAAAACACTGTATTCTCCAACAAGTAAAACCCGCATTTTTGCTATATTTGAGACGAAAATAAAAAAAATATAATGATTTTCCCTAGTAAAAAGTATAAAATTGCTTTAATTGGTTTTAGTTTGAGTGAAGGTGGTGGTGAGAAAGTAATGGCCAATTTATCTGTCTTTTTTGATAATATGGGGATAGAAGTTCATAATATTATTGTACTAGACAAAGTCACTTATCCTTATAAAGGAAAGTTACTTAACTTAGGATTATTAAAAAAAAACAGTAATGGATTTCTTAATAAACTTAAAAGATTGACCCTTTTAAAAAAATATTTAAAACAAAATAATTTTGATTTTATTATAGATTTCCGCCCTAGAACAAAACATTGGCAAGAGTTAATTATAGCAAAGTTTATTTATAAAAGCAGCACTATTTATACTATACATAGCTATTGGATTCATTATTATATGCCAAATAATTCTTTTTTAACAAGGCTCATCTATAATCATTGTTATGCTAATGTTGCCATTGTAAAACCAATGAAAGAGTTGGTAGAAATAAAACATCATTTAACAAATGTTGCTACTATTGCTAATCCTGTCAATATAAATGAGATTCTTAATAAATGGGATGAACCAACAACCGAAATAGATTTTGACTATATTATTGCCATTGGTCAGTATGAAAGCAATGTTAAACAGTTTGATAAATTGATTGAAGCTTATGCCAATTCTATTTTGCCTAAAAAAGAGATACATTTAGTCATTTTAGGTAAAGGGAATAACGAGTTTTACCAGAATATTGCAGCAGAAAACGATATTCTTGAATGGGTTCATTTTTTAGGTTATCAAGATAATCCTTTTAAGTTTTTAAAAAAAGCTAGATTTCTTGTTTTGAGTAGTAAAAATGAAGGTTTCGCTAATGTTCTAGTTGAATCATTGGTTTGTCAGACCCCAGTGGTTGCTTTTGATTGTCTTTGCGGACCGAGTGAAATTATTATAGATAAAAAAAATGGACTTCTAGTTGAAAATCAAAATATTAACAAATTAACAGAAGCAATAAACTTGTTTATTAATGATCAAGAGTTGTATGATTATTGTAAGAAAAATGCTTTTCAAAGCATACAACATTTTACTTTAGAAAATATTGGAAAGCAATGGTTGAGACTAATGAAAATGGAAGATATTTTAAATAATAATCCTAGTTAATTTATTTTAAGTAAAATATGTTTTGAAGTTTCGAAAAAACTTGAATCTAAAAAAATGAAAATATTATATATCGCTCCAGAAATCACTAACTCTGGCGGAATAGCTAGAGTATTAGCTTTAAAGGCAAATTATCTTACATCAGTTTATAATTATCAAGTTACTATTCTTTGTACAAAAAGTGACGAAGAAACTTTTTTTTATGATTTTGATGAAAGAATTCAAATAAAAACAATTTTTCATTCAAAATATACATTTTCTTTTTTAAACAAATATATTGTTTCTTTAAAAAAGACTATTGAAAAAGAACAGCCAGATATAATCATTATTTGTGATGCCGTTTTGGGTGTGTTTTTACCTTTTTTTTTAAATATTAAAACACCTGTAATATTTGAGACACACGTTACAAAATTTTTAAAAAAGGATTATAAAAATTCAATAATGAATAAATTCAAGTTTAAATTCATTCATTTTTTTAAAAGTAAAATGCTAAAAACATTTGATAAAATTGTTTTTGAAACAGTCGATGGTAAAAAAGAATGGAATATACAAAATAGCGTAGTTATTCCTAATCCTATTTCTTTTACAGAGCAAAAAACTAGTAAATTAAATATGAAAAAGGCTATTAATATAAGTAGACACAGCCATGAGAAGGGAATAGATAGATTATTATATATATGGAAAAAAGTAATACAAAGTAATCCAGATTGGAAACTTGATATTTTTGGACATTGGGATTCTAACTTAAAATACCAAAAACTAGCTATAGATTTAGGGATCTCAAATTATGTGAATTTTTATCCTCCAACAAAAGAAGTGCAAGATTGTTATATTGATTCTTCAATTTATTTGATGACATCTAGATCTGAAGCTTTTGGAATGGTACTTATTGAGGCAATGTATTCAGCATTACCTTGCATTGCTTATGACTGCCCAGTTGGACCAAGAAATATTATTACAAATAATATAAATGGACTATTGGTCGAAGATGGAAATGAATCAGATTTTATTAATAAAACAAATCTATTAATTGCAAATGAAAATTTAAGAAACCAATTAGGGTTGGCAGCACAAGAGGATAGTAAAAAATATAATATAGATTCAGTTATGAGTATTTGGCAAAATTTATTTAAAGAATTAACCTAATACTATTTTTTTTTACAAATAAATATGGTTTCATTTTCTACCAATCCGTTATACTTTTTAGGTTCCATGTAGTGCTTAATAATAATTTTAAAATTAGATTTCTCTAATCTTTCTTGTAATCCGCTTTCAGAATATATTCTTACATGGTCTTCTTGCCCAAAATGTTCTAGTCTTTCTTCGGGTGATTTTATCAATGGGTTTTCATAAATTTCACCCGCTGTAAACGGAGTTTGAATAATCGCAATTCCGTTGGGTTTTAAAACTCTAAATAATTCACTCATGGCGAGTAAATCTGCGTCAATATGTTCTAAAATATGATAACAAATGATTAAATCGACAGTATTAGAATCTATATCAATTTTTGTAATATCATATTGAAAATCAGCATTAAAATTCCCTGATAAATCGGTACTCATATAATTTATCATTTTCACCTTTTTAAGTTTATGCGACAAACTTCTTGAAGGAGAAAAATCTAATACAGTATAATTTTCTTTCAAATAATCGGTTTCCAGAAGTTTCCATAATCTTCTGTCTCTTCCTAGACTACCACATTTTGGGCACAACAATTCCTTTCGTTGATTAATGACAAATTTGCTTAATTTTTTTTCACAAATATTACATTGATGAGAATTTCCGCTATATGCCAATGCGTACAGATTTCTAAAAAAGAATTCATTTTTATAAAGAAACTTTTTCGAAACGACTTTACTTACTATTTTTTTTAAAGTTTGATACATTTTAGCTTTATTAAATGAATTTATTTAGAATTTAAAGAACACAAAAATCCGAGCCTATAAATGTCAAATATATATATAGATGGATTAGTACTGGATAAATTTTTTAAAAATAATTGTTCTGTATTTTTAAATGTAAAAGAGAAAAACCAACATAATTTTAGCTTTTTTATTTTGTGATAAACTCTCGAAATTCCAACATAATTGATAGATATTAGGTGATTGTCGATAAGATTTTTTAGCGCAATAACAGATTGTTTTTCTTTTTGGATAGCAATATCAAAATTGTCTATTCCCAAATGAATTACAGGATTTTCTATATGAGAAACTTTAATTTTATTTTGCATTAAATCGTACGAAAATAAAGTATCTTCATGTCTTTGATTGGGTATTTTTTCATTAAAAGTTATTTTTTCAAAAACAGATTTTTTAATTAAAAAATTTAAAGTGAGTAATGATAAGTAGGGATTTCCCCCCCTTTTCTCTAAAGAAAGTGCCTCTCTTTTAGTTCCATAAGTCCATCTAAATAGTTGTTCTTTTCCTGGCTTATTTTTTTGATATTCAATTCCGCCATATACTACTTTTTCATCATTATTTATTTGATATAAATAATTTGTAATGAAATTATCATAAAGTGGAAGTGTGTCTGAATCTAAAAAAAGCAAATTATCAAATATTGCAGATTTTGCTAATAAATTCCTGATTGCGCTTCTACCTATGTTTTTCTTTAAGATTTCAAACTTGCATTTTTCTAAAGAATTTATTTTATCGTTTTCAATATTTAATTCTGACTCTGAACCATCATCAAACACAATAATTTCAAATTCAATATCGGCATATAAACACTGCTTATGAAGTTCACAAACTAATGTAAAAACATTATAATTGTATGTAGGAATAAGTATTGAAAGCATAAAATAAAAAAATCAAAAGTAAATCATTTATATTTGTAAAAAAAATGCAATGAAACGTCAAGAAATAGCCAACTATATTATTGAAAAAGTTACTATTGAAAAAGATGTAATCATTGCAATGTACCAAAATACTAAACAAGATATTGGTTTTTTTTACATTGACAATCTCCTGCCCGAAGAACTTGTTATTCAAATTTATAATGCTTTTCCTTCGCCTTCAGAAATGACATTGAAAAAAAGCATTCGAGAATACAAGTATGTTGCTGCTCAAATGAATTTGTATAATCCAATTTTAGAAGAAATAATTTATGCTTTTCAAGATTTACGAGTGGTTAATCTAATTTCAGAAATTTGTAATTGTACTCATTTATTTCCTGATGATAAGCTTTATGCTGGTGGAATTTCGATGATGGGGAAAGACCATTATCTAAACCCACATCTTGATAATTCACATGATAAAGACAGAAATTTGTGGCGTGTTTTTAATTTACTTTTTTATGTTTCTCCAAATTGGAATTCTCCAAACGGAGGACATTTAGAACTTTGGCCAAACGGATTAAACGAAAATTCAATAGTAATAGAAAGTAAGTTTAACCGATTGGTTCTCATGGCAACACACAACAAATCGACACATTCGGTAACTAAAGTAAATTCAGAGAATGCAAGATGTTGTGTTTCTAATTATTATTTTTCCGAAAAGCCATTGTTAGAATCAGACACTTTTCACGTTACTTCTTTTCGAGGGCGACCTGAAAATAAATTTTCTGATTTTCTTCTTAAAACTGATACTTTTCTCAGAATGAATCTGCGTAAAGTATTTAAAAAAGGGATTAAAGAAAATCCACACTATTACAAAAAAGAATAAATCTTTACTGATGATGATACGGTTCATTCTTCAAAATGGTAAAACCACGATACAACTGTTCTATAAAAAATAACCGAACCATTTGATGCGAAAATGTCATTTGCGAAAGCGAAATTTTGCCAAAAGACTTCTTATAAACTTCATCACTAAAACCATACGGACCGCCAATAACGAATACTAAAGTTTTAATTCCCGAATTCATCTTCTTTTGTAATTCTTCCGAAAAAGCTACACTTGAAAAGGTTTTGCCATTTTCGTCAAGCAAAATTAACTGGTCTGTTGGCGTAATTTTAGATAAAATAAGTTCACCTTCTTTTTCTTTTTGCTGACTTTCGGATAAGTTTTTTACGTTCTTAATATCGGCAATAACTTCTAAATCAAATTTGATATAAAAAGACAAACGCTTAGTATAGTCATCAATCAAAGATTGTAGGTTTTTATTATCGGTTTTGCCAATAGCAAGGAGCTTGATATTCATTTTTTAGTATTCAAAGTTGAAAAGTTGCAAAGTTACAAAGTTTTTTAGGAGCTATTTCCAGCTTTACACTGCAATCTTTTGTTTTTTAAAGAAAAAAACAAAAGGATTTCCGTTATAATCTGGGCTATTATGAGCATTGTCATTCAGAGCAAAAATAAAATAAATCCGCGAGAATCCGTTCTATCCCTGTTATCCGCGTGCCATAATTTTCCTTTTTCTTTGTTACAAAGGTTAAAAATTTTCCCAAATAACCGAATAAACAAATTACCAAATCCACATTTTTCCCTATTTTAGCCTTATAATTTATTAAATATGATTTCAGAAGCGCAATTTAATCAAGAATTAGAATTAATAATTACAAACGGGATTCGAGAGGATATAGGTCCAGGAGATTACAGTTCACTAGCTTGTATTCCTGCTTTAGCAATGGGAAAAGCAAAATTATTAGTAAAAGATGAAGGTGTAATAGCTGGTGTTGAATTTGCAAAAATGATTTTTAATCACGTAGATTCTAATTTAGTTGTTGAAACTTATATACAAGATGGAAGTCATGTAAAATATGGCGATATTGTTTTTCATGTTTCTGGAAGTTCACAATCTATCTTAAAGGCAGAAAGATTAGTACTTAATTCTATGCAAAGAATGAGCGCTATCGCAACAAAAACCAAAAAATATGTTGATTTATTAATAGGAACAAACACGAAAATTTTAGATACTCGCAAAACCACACCAGGTTTTCGTGCTGCCGAGAAATGGGCAGTGAAAATTGGAGGAGGCGAAAACCATCGATTTGCTTTATATGATATGATAATGCTCAAGGACAATCACAATGATTTTGCTGGCGGAATCACTTTGGCTATTGCCAAAACAAAAAAATATCTTGCAGACAATAACCTCGATTTAAAAATTATTGTCGAAGCTAGAAATTTAACCGAAATTGAAGAAATACTGCAATCCGAAGGAGTTTATAGAATATTGATAGATAATTTTAATTTTGAAGATACAAAAACGGCTGTCAAAATGATTGGAAGTAAATGTTTAACAGAATCTTCAGGAAATATAAACGAAAATACTATTCGTGATTATGCAACATGTGGGGTTAATTATATTTCATCGGGTGCTTTAACCCACTCAGTTTATAATATGGATTTGAGTCTGAAAGCAATTTAACTTGATAACCTGAATATGAGTCAAACTACAGAAGAAATATTAAAAAAAACTCCCGTAATCAAGCAATTGATTGTTGTTTTGCAAAATATAAAGTTACCTTGGTTACAAGGAATTTCTTTGTATGAGCTAATCCATTTTTATATATCTGGAATTATTCAAGGTGACTTAAGTTATAGAGCAGCAGCCATTGCATGGAGCTTTTTTATGGCATTGTTTCCGTTTATGTTATTTGTTTTAAACCTTATTCCATATATTCCAATACCTGGTTTTCAAGAAGATTTTTTAGGATTTGTAAGAGAAAATGTACCGCCCACAACTTTCTATGCGATAGATAATATTATAAACGATATTCTACACAATAGTCATTCAGGATTATTATCAACAGGAGTTATCTTGTCTGTTTTTTTGATGACAAATGGAGTAAATGCGGTAATGAGTGGTTTTGAAACCTCACAACATATTGTAGAAAAACGAGCTTATTTCAGACAATATTTTGTAGCCTTATTTATATCCATGCTACTTACATTTATCTTATTAATCACAGTAGCTATCATCATTATTTTTGAAGTTTTTATACAAAAAACCATCATACAAGATGTGCTTTCTAGCCGAATTTCCGATAAAATTTCCTTGATAGAATTTGGACGATATTCCTTTGTAATTATTATGATACTAATGTCAATCGGTATACTTTTTAAATTTGGAATTAGACAGACAAGAAAACGAGCATTTATAACAATAGGAGTTGTTTTTACTACAGTTTTAATCATTTTATCTTCTTATTTCTTTGGAATTTGGGTAGTTAAATTCTCAAAATACAATGAATTGTACGGCTCGATAGGAACACTACTCATTGTAATGTTTTATCTTTGGATAAACTGTATGGTACTATTACTAGGTTTCGAATTAGATGCATCAATATATAAATTAAAACACCACCCAACTAAAATCCCACATTTATCATGATAAAAAAACTGACATTTTTGTTTTTACTTTTAGGCTCTTTTCAAATGCAATCACAAACCGTTTTCGGAAAATGGAAAACTATCGATGACAAAACAGGAGAAACAAAATCTGTTGTTGAGGTGTATGAAATAAACGGAAAAGTATTTGGAAAAATCATCGAAATTATAGACGCTACCAGACGCAATAAGAAATGCGAAAAATGTGAAGGAACTGATAAAAACAAACCCGTTCTAGGGCTTGTAATTATAAAAGGACTTACAAAAGATGAAGCTGAATATAATGGCGGGAAAATCCTAGATCCTGAATCAGGAAATATATACAAATGTATTCTTAAACTCTCAAGTAAAGACAAACTCGAAGTCCGTGGTTATATGGGATTTGCACTAATAGGTCGTTCGCAAACTTGGGTTAGAGTGAAGTAAGAAAATGAAAATATTAGATAAAATATTAAATTTTATAAAAAAGAATCCAAGAAAAGGAGCTTTTTATAATTCATCTGAATTTGAATTAGAAAATTTTATTTGTGGAATTGGAAAATCTAAATTTAACGATAAGATAATAATTATAGATGACTATCCTTTTTTACCATCATTTGTGAATTATAAAAAGCAAATTGAAGCTTGCGACATAAATGCTATTTGTTATAAATCTTTCCCACCATTATTAAAAGTAAAAAATGAGCTAATCTTTATTGCAAAAGACAAGCATGAGGAATTAAAAATGTTTGCTGAAAGAAATAATATTGATATTTTCAAATCAAGTGGAAATTGGGATATGATTTTAGAACCATATTTGGATACAGAATTTACCGAAGAAAATAACAGTCGAATATATAAAAGATTAAATGAAAATGGTTTAACTAATTCAGAAATCGATAAAATAAGAGAAGAAGTTGAAGAACAAATGCTTAAATATAATTTCGATACTATGCTTTGGGAATGGGTTAATCTTGGTTTGTCAGATGTTTTAGCCGCGATGCGGGTAAAGTATGATAAATTAAAATTTCAAGAATTTTATTTCAAAGCTATGGAAATTGAATTAAGAGTATAAACAACACAAATAAATAGGTTTTTAATTTAATTTTAATATATAAGATTTCAAACAAAAACAAACTAATAATGCCTTTCTTCATCCAAGTTATTTTACCGCTTACACTTCCACAAACCTTTACTTATAGTGTTTCGGAAGCAGAATTCGAGTATCTGAAAGTGGGTATGCGTGTGGCAGTTTCTTTTGGTAAAAGTAAATTTTATACAGGCTTAGTTTCTCAGTTGCATCACGAGGTACCAACCTTATATGAAGCCAAAGAAATTCATCAAATTATAGATGACAAACCTATTGTAACTGAAATACAATTGCAACATTGGCAATGGATTGCGTCCTATTATATGTGTACACTGGGTGAAGTTTTCAGGTGTGCTTTGCCATCTGCATTACAATTAGAAAGTGAAACCATTATTTCTGCCAAAAAAGATTTTTCTGTTAATGAAAACGAACTTTCAGACGAAGAATATCTATTGATAGAAGCTTTAAATCAGCAAAGTTCTCTCAAAATTAGTGAGGTGACCTCGGTTTTAAATAAAAAGAAAGTTTTCCCTATCATTCAACAGCTTTTAGCTAAAAATATCATTACGCTTCAGGAAGAAATGGTCGAAGAATATAAACCCAAATTGGTGCGTTATATTCGATTGTTTTCTGAGTTTAATGCTAATGAAAAACTCGAAGAATTACTATTGGTTCTAAAAAATGCGCAGAAACAAAAAGAAATAGTATTAAGTTATTTTCAATTACAAGCTTCTACAAAAAAGCCTATTTCAGTTAAAGAATTAACCGAATTTTCGGGAGCAACTTCGGCAACTGTAAAAGCATTAATCGATAAAGAAATTTTTGAAGAATATTATATTCAAGAAGATAGAGTTTCGTTTGATGCCGTAAATGAAAGCCAGATTATATTAAGTGAACCACAAAATAAAGCTTTATCAGAAATTGAAACAATTTTTGCAGAAAAAGAAGTTTGTTTGCTCCACGGAATAACCGCTTCAGGAAAAACAGAAGTTTATATAAAGCTTATTGAAGGATTTTTAGAACATAAAAAACAATGTTTGTATTTGTTGCCAGAAATTGCGCTCACTACACAATTGGTTTCTAGATTAACCAAACATTTCGGAAATAAAGTAGCCGTTTTTCATTCAAAATATAGCAATAACGAACGGGTTGAGGTTTGGAATCAAGTTTTAAATTCGTCCGAAAAAGCCCAAATTGTAATTGGAGCTCGTTCGGCAATGTTCTTGCCTTTTCAAGATTTGGGATTCATTATTGTCGATGAAGAACACGAGCAAACATTTAAACAAACCGATCCTGCACCAAGATATCATGCTCGAGATGCAGCCATTGTTTTGGCTAATTTTCATAAGGCTAAAGTGCTTTTAGGTTCTGCCACACCAAGTATAGAGACTTATTTTAACACCCAAAATAACAAATATGGATTGGTCGAATTGCACGAACGTTTCGGAAATGCTGTGTTGCCTGAAATAGAATTGGTCGATTTAAAAGACAGTTATTTCCGCAAAAAAATGACAGGACATTTCAGTCAAAATCTAATTGATTCCATTGCTGAAGCGCTGTCGAACGGAGAACAAATTATTTTGTTTCAAAACCGTCGCGGGTATTCGCCAGTGATTGAGTGTATGACTTGTGGACACGTGCCGCAATGTCCGCAGTGTGATGTGAGTTTGACCTATCATAAGTTCAAAAACCAATTGCGTTGTCATTATTGCGGTTACAGTATAGCGAAACCAACGAATTGTCACGCTTGTTCGAGTATCGATTTGACATCAAAAGGATTTGGAACCGAACAAATTGAAATGGAATTGGCTTCTCTTTTTCCAACAAAAAATATCAAACGAATGGATCAAGATACTACTCGAGGTAAATATGCTTTCGAAAAGTTGATTGATAGTTTTAAGAATCGGGAAGTTGATATTTTGGTAGGAACACAAATGCTTGCCAAAGGTTTAGATTTTGATAATGTATCGCTCGTAGGAATCCTTAATGCCGACTCGATGCTGTATTTTCCAGATTTTCGAGCTTTCGAGCGTAGTTTCCAGATGATGACGCAAGTGTCGGGTAGGGCAGGGCGATCAGATAAGAAAGGGAAAGTGATTATTCAAACCTACAATACAAATCATAATACAATTCAACAAGTGGTGCAAAATGATTATTTATCGATGTTTAAAGAGCAATTGTACGAACGAAAAATATACAATTATCCGCCTTATTTTAAATTGATTAAACTCACATTAAAACAAAAAGATTTCGATAAGTTAAAAGAAGGTTCTATGTGGTTGTATCAGGTTTTGAAACAGCAATTTGACATGCCTGTTCTTGGACCAGAAGAACCAGCAATAAATCGAATTAGAAACGAGTATATAAGAACCATTTTGATAAAAATTCCGCAGGAAAAATCATTGGGAAACACAAAAAAAACCATTCAAAAAATTCTGAATAGTTTTGAGTCAGTTTCGCAATTTAGAGCTATCAAAGTAGCTGTAAATGTAGATTTTTACTAAGAATCTAAAGCTTTAGCTAAATCTTCTTTTTTATTTCGACTTAACGGAATTTTAGTAATTCCAATTTCGGCAAATTTGCTGTTAAATTTTTCAATCTTATCTATATTAATAATAAAAGATTTGTGAACGCGTATAAATTTTTCTTTAGATAAATCTTGTTCAAAGGATTTCATGGTCGATAAAACCAAGTGACTATCATCTTCGGTAACAATTTTTACATAATCACCATAAGCTTCAATCCATTTTATTTTTGCGGTATAAATTT
The DNA here is from genome assembly GCF_039932285.1 of Flavobacterium sp. Classification (GTDB taxonomy): domain Bacteria; phylum Bacteroidota; class Bacteroidia; order Flavobacteriales; family Flavobacteriaceae; genus Flavobacterium. Next base: position 14,509 of record NZ_JBDTQE010000036.1, on the reverse strand, counting down.
TAAGTTTTTTTAAGTTGCTTTTTATGAAAATATGTTCACCTTCTTCTTCAAAACTATCTCTTCGAAGTTGGTGCATATCTATAGCTCGTTTTACGGCAGCATTAAATCGTTCTTTTGTAATTGGTTTTTGCAAATAATCTGTTGCATCATAATCAAATGCCTTTACAGCATATTCTGCTTTTGATGTGATAAATATAGTTTGAGGTTTTTCTTTTAAACCATCTAAAAGGTTAAAACCACTTATTACTGGCATTTCTATATCTAAAAACAATAAATCGACATCTTTTGTAGTCAAACAATTTTTAGTTTCAACAGCATTAGAAAAATCGCCTACTAAGGTTAAATTAGGGTGAGATTCTACTAGTTTTGTAACCAAAATCCTTTGAATAGAGCTGTCATCTACAACAATACAGTTCAATTTCATAATAACATTTTAATAAATTGGTAATATAAATATACCTTTTTTTATTTAGTAACCAAACCTTTTTCGGAAAAATATTCACTTTCATCGATTATTTATGTGTTTTGCTTGTATATTAAAATTTAAACACTACTTTTGCACCCATATTTTTAACAAATAAAATTTTATATTATGAATCATTATGAAACTGTTTTCATCTTGAATCCCGTTTTATCTGAAACTCAGGTAAAGGAAACAGTAAGCAAATTTGAAGATTATTTAACTTCAAAAGGAGCAACAATGGTATCCAAAGAGGATTGGGGCTTGAAAAAAATGGCTTACGAAATTCAAAACAAGAAAAGTGGTTTTTACCATTTATTCGAATTTACAGTTCCAGGAGAAGTGCTAATTGGTTTTGAAACTGAATTTAGACGTGACGAACGTGTTATGCGTTTCTTAACTGTAAGTTTAGACAAACATGCAATATCATGGGCTGAGAGAAGAAGAGCAAAATTAAAAGCAACTAAAGCGTAATTATTATGTCAACATTACAACAATCAGCTTCAGGAAAAAAAGACGGAGATATTAGATATTTAACGCCTTTAAACATAGATACGAACAAAACTAAAAAGTATTGTCGTTTCAAAAAATCTGGAATCAAATATATCGATTATAAAGATGCAGATTTCTTATTGAAATTCGTAAACGAACAAGGTAAAATTTTACCACGTCGTCTTACAGGAACTTCATTAAAATACCAACGTAAAGTTTCAGTTGCTGTAAAAAGAGCGCGTCACTTAGCATTTATGCCATACGTTGCCGATTTATTAAAATAATTTAAAAACGCACAGTTGTTGGTTTTTCTACAATGAAAGCCTAACTTCTATAACAAGGACATCAACATGGAACTTATATTAAAACAAGACGTACAAAACGTAGGATTTAAAGACGATATCGTATCTGTAAAAGCAGGTTACGGTCGTAACTTTTTAATTCCTCAAGGATTTGCTCACATGGCAACTTCTTCTGCGAAAAAAGTATTAGCTGAAAATTTAAAACAAAGAGCGCACAAAGAAGCTAAAGTTGTTGCAGATGCAAAAGCGTTAGGTGAAGCTCTAAAAGCTATCGAAATAAAAATTTCTGCAAAAGCAGGTGGTGAGAAACTTTTTGGTTCTATCACTAATATTGACATCGCTGAAGCTTTAGCTAAAGGTGGTCAATCTATTGATAGAAAATTTATTACTTCAGGTATCGTAAAAAGAACAGGAAAATATACTGCTTCAGTTCGTTTGCACCGTGATGTAATTGTAGAATTAGCTTACGAAATTGTTGCTGAACAAGCATAATTTCTTGCAAATATTAAAAGCCTTCTTGCAAAAGAAGGCTTTTTTTTTATTTTAAAATCTAAGAAGTCTAAAATGAAATACGACAGACTAACCAAAGAGCAATTTGAAGAATTGCATCCAGAATTTATAAACTTTCTTTCAACTCAATCTATTGATAAAGCAGAATGGGATAAAATTAAACTCGAAAAACCAGAAGTAGCCGAGCAGGAATTAGATATTTTTTCAGATTTAATCTGGGAAGGTGTTTTAACTAGAGCGGAGTATTTAGAACATTTTTCTAAAAATTACATTTTTCTTTTTCATTGTTTTGATACTTATGTACAATCGATAGTATTAAAATCGGTCGTGCCGGAAATTAATTTTTTGACTAAAGAAGGTTTGCAATGGTTAAGCGACAATATGTTTACCGATAATATTGAAATGAAAGTAGGTAAAAAAGAATTTACTGAAGAGAGAAATACGTCACTTTTCGAATTGATACAACAAGGTGCTTTTTTGAGCGACGGACAGTTGTTTAAACAAATAAATGATATAATAGAATCATAATTTTAGCGATTAAATTCAATAAAATTGGTTATTTTAGTCCTCATAAACTAGCATAGCCAATTTTATCATTTATGGACGTTTTACAAAAGCTACAATCATTGCGTGAGGAACTTAATCTTCACAATTATAATTATTATGTTTTAGATAATCCCACAATTTCAGATTATGATTTTGATGTAAAACTCTCTGAACTTCAAAGCTTAGAAGCGAAACATTCGGAATGTTTTGATGAAAATTCTCCAACACAACGAGTTGGTGGTACCATTACCAAAAATTTTGAAACTGTAAAACACGATTACCGAATGTATTCGTTAGATAATTCCTATTCTAAAGAAGATTTGTTAGATTGGGAAAACCGAATTCAAAAAGTACTTGGAGATGTTCCGTTAGAGTATATTTGTGAGTTAAAATACGATGGCGCTTCTATTTCTATCACTTACGAAAACGGAAAATTAGTTCGTGCCGTAACTCGTGGTGATGGTTTTCAAGGTGATGATGTGACCAATAATATTAAAACAATAAAAGCAGTTCCTATAAAACTAAAAGGAGATTTTCCTGAAAAATTTGATATTCGTGGAGAAATTATCTTACCTTTTGCTGGTTTCGAAAAAATGAACCAAGATTTGATTGAAATAGGAGAAACTCCATATTCGAACCCAAGGAATACTGCTTCTGGAAGTTTAAAATTACAAGATAGTGCCGAAGTTGCTAAACGTCCTTTAGATTGCTTATTATATTCATTAATCGGAAATAATTTGCCATTTCAATCACATTTTGAAGGATTAGAAAAAGCTAGATTATGGGGTTTTAAAGTTCCAGAACAGAGTCATCTGGCTAAAAACATGAATGAAGTCTTCGATTTTATAAACCTTTGGGATAAAAATCGACATACTTTACCTTATGAAACTGATGGGGTAGTGGTAAAAGTAAATGATTTGCATTTGCAAGATGAATTGGGATATACAGCAAAATCGCCACGTTGGGCCATAGCGTATAAGTTTAAATCGGAACAAGTTTTTACGCAATTAAATTCGATTTCCTATCAAGTAGGAAGAACAGGCTCTATTACACCAGTGGCAAATCTGGAGCCTGTGCAGTTGGCTGGAACCATTGTAAAACGGGCTTCTTTGCACAATGCAGATCAGATAGAGAAATTAGATATTAGAATAAATGATACCGTTTTCGTAGAAAAAGGAGGCGAAATTATCCCAAAAATTATAGGTGTTGATCTTGAAAAAAGACCATCAAATTCGGAAAAAACGATTTATATAACGCATTGTCCGGAATGCGAAACCGAGTTGGAAAGAAAAGAAGGAGAAGCCAACCATTATTGTCCTAATTTTTACGGCTGTCCGCCACAAATTATAGGTAGAATTCAGCATTATATTTCCCGTAAAGCCATGGATATTGAAGGCTTGGGTGGAGAAACAGTTGCTTTACTGTATAACAATGGTTTGGTTAAAAATTATGCCGATTTGTATGATTTATCGGTAGAACAAATTTTACCACTGGAAAGAATGGCACAAAAATCGGCAGAAAATTTAGTGCAAGGCGTCGAGAATTCTAAAAACATACCTTTCGAAAATGTTTTGTTTGCATTGGGTATTCGTTATGTAGGAGAAACGGTGGCGAAAAAATTAGCCAAACATTACAAGAATATTGATGCTATTGCGAATGCTAATTTACTCGAATTGGTTATGGTTGATGAAATTGGAGATAAAATAGCACAAAGTGTAGTCGAATTTTTTGATAATCAAGAAAATATACGCATCCTTAATAGATTGAAAAGTAAAGGGATTCAATTAGAAATTTCTGAAAGGAACAGTACTGTAATATCTGACAAGCTTTCAGGTCAAATATTTGTTGTGTCAGGAGTTTTTGAAAAATTCTCACGTGATGACTTAAAAAAAGCTATTGAAGATAATGGTGGGAAAGTTGGTAGTTCAATATCAGCAAAAACTAATTATGTAGTTGCTGGCGATAATATGGGACCTGCAAAATTAGAAAAAGCCAGTCAATTAAATATCCCCATAATAAGTGAGGATGATTTTATTAATTTGTTGATATAAAAAAAATAAAACCCGAAACCTTTAATAAATATAAGGGTTTCGGGTTTTTCTTGTGGAGTCGGGGAGAATGTAACCTTTCCCAAAACTTCTTATTTTGAAAGGAGTAGGAGAGGTTACTAATTTAGGGTAACCGATTTTACCACCTTTTTTAAATATTCAAATTATCATAAATCGTATGATGTAAATTTAAGCATTATTTTTTGAATATCAAAACATCATTACTAAAAAATGAACTAGTTATTTAAGTGTTTAAAGTCTCTATTAAGGATTAATATGTTTTTGAGGATTTATTACATTTTAACCAAAAATTAAGTGAGTTACTTGTTCATATTTTATACCACTATATGTACAGAACTCTTCGATAGTTAGAAACTCATTTTCGAGCTTGTTGAGGTCAGTTTTTACTTTTTGCATCAATCTAGTACTTTGACGATAACTTTTACCTGTTATGCGTTGTATGTCCTTCGGATAGATGCAAACCCTCTGTTTATCATTTTTCATACTTTATCTATGCCTTTGATTAGGCTTTGACTTACTTCTGACGTGCAGAAAATCTTTTGCAATTTATTAATTATTTTGCAATGTTGTTTATTGGTTTTTTATGTTTGTTTTGGACACTTGTGTCGTTTTCGGACATATGGTACACTCAAAACTTTTTCTTTTGATAAATGCTTTGTAAACTTTGCTTTATTCATTCAAGATGTGGTTGCAACTAATGAATAGAATGAAGGAGGTTTAAATGAATGTTTAACTAAATTTAGAAATTATGGCAAGACAGAAAGGCATAATTAAATTAAAAGGTACTATCGGAGATATTACTTTTTACAAAACGCAGGATGGACATCTGGCTCGTGAAAAAGGAGGTATTGATGCCAGTAGAATCAAAAGTGATCCTGCATTTCAGAGAACGCGCGAAAATGGTTCCGAGTTTGGTAGAGCAGGTAAGGCTGGAAAGCTTTTACGAACTGCACTAAGACCATTACTTATTAATTCTGCAGATGGAAGAATGGTAAGCCGTTTGACTCAAGCGATGGTAAAAGTCATTCAGGCGGATATGACAAGCGATAGAGGATTGCGAAACGTAATTGACGGAGAAGCGGAATTGTTATTTGGCTTCGAGTTCAACATTCGTGGAAAACTTGGTACTACTTTGTTTGCACCTTTTGTAGCAGCAATTGATAGAGTTACTGGTGAAATTACCATTGATTTGGCAGCGTTTGTTCCATCCAATATGATTGCTGGACCAAGTGGAACGACGCATTTTAAAATTATTTCGGCTGGTGCTGAAATTGACTTTGAAGCTGAGACTTTTGTTGAGTCCCATTCAGAAACTGCAATTTTACCATGGGATGCTACGCCAACTGTTGCAATCTCACAGACTAATATGGTAACGCTAGCAAGCACAAAACCATTATTTTTAGCTTTGGGAATTGAATTTTACCAACAAGTAAATGGACAAATGTATGCTCTAAAAAATGGTGCATTTAATCCACTTTCTGTTGTGAAAGTCGATAGTGGCGTGTAATGGACTTCGCAAAACTTAGTCTGAAAAAAAATGTTAAAAAATGATTTTATTTTTAACTAGAACTTATTTCCCTAAAGGAACTAATGGTAAACTCGAATGCGATGGCAAATTAATTTGTAAAACAATTGAATTGCCTTGGAAGATGAACGAAACGAAGGTTTCCTGTATTCCGGAAGGGAAGTATTTTATTAGAAAGCGATACAGTGCAAAATACAAATGGCATTTGGAAGTTGTGGATGTTCCAAAAAGAAAGTTTATACTTTTTCATCCTGCAAACAATGCTCAAAAGGAATTGCAAGGCTGTATTGCTCCAGTAACAAAACTTTCTGGACCTTGATTAGGTTTCATGTCTAAAAAAGCTTTTACAGCTTTAAAAAGCTTGGTTTATAAAGCTTTGGATAACAGAGAAAGTGTCGAAATACTAATTCAATCTTAAAAATAGATTATGAAAAAAATTATAAACAGAGCAAAAGCTCCTACACCAAAGTTTTTTAAAGTGCTTCGAAATATTGGTTTGGCATTAGCTGCTATTGGTGGAACTATTTTGGCTGCGCCTGTGGCGTTGCCAGTTGCAGTAGTTTCTATTGGCGGTTATGTTGCAGTTGCTGGTGGAATATTATCCGCTGTAAGTCAACTAACCTCAACCAAAGATGCAGTCGAGTAATCCCGCAATAGTTGGTACCGCTGGCGGTACTTTTTTGAGTATTATTCCAAATTTGAATTCGGAAGATGTTGTAAAAACTATTATTTTAGCCACTTTGGGTGCAATAGTCAGTTTTACAATTTCAATTTTACTCAAATACTTGATTCGAAAGCACAAAAAATAGTTTAACTCTAGTTGTGGTGACCTTTGGGTTAAACAAAATTAAAGCCAAGTCGTGAGATTTGGCTTTTTTTGATTTTAAATTTCTCTAAATTCATTGAGTGTTACCTCAATTACTACCACTTCGGAATTGTACCAATACAAATCGTTGTATTTTGCAAAATCTAACGCTTTATTTCTGCTGTCAAAAGCACCGAAAAATACTCTTGATGCTCTTGATTTCCAATTGTCGGTTTGGAATAATAAAAATAGGCTCATAGGATTGATTTTAATAATTAATTAATTAATGAATTATCTATTGCAGTAGCGATGTAAAATTACTCTGCGCATATCGTTGATAAGGTTGATGTTTTCGTGAAATTGCTTTTCTTTTTGCTCCAAAAGTTTTAAGGCAGCAACGTGTTTAACGTGAGCTTCGTGTTCTTCCATCATCATTTTGGATTTAACAAAAAATTCTTTCTTGAAATCGTTAAGGCGTAAAAATGGAATTACAGAGCCAACTAAATGTTGATGCCAAAATTTTGTTTGCCATAAACTATATGCTACAAAATAAAGGTTTTCACAGTCCTGTTCTAAATCAAAAATGACTACAAAACTGTTTGTAAATGGCTCTTTTTGTGGCTTTCCGCTATTCATCCCTTTGTTAAGTAGGAATAAATGGGGTTTCAAGTAAATCGTGCCTTTCTGGTGGGTTTTAATGATAAAATTCTGCATATTTTCGGCTTTAAAAATTGATTAGATTTTCAATTTTTCGCGGATTTTCTCTTGAAATGCAGGTGTGCCTCGCTACGCTCGACCTATAAAATTTTTTTCGCCAAATGATATTTTTAATTGGAAGCGAAGAATAATTATTTCAAAAGAAAAAAAAGAAAAAAAGAAAGCCGTCCGTTTAAGTGGAAGGTTTCAGAAAAAAAAGTTTTTAAAAAAAATACTACCCGACACATCGTCGGAAGTATGTTCGTGAAAGCGGAAGTGATTGTTTTTGCGAACCTATATGGGTGGAGATTTTTTTTAAAACCCGCAGGGCTTGAACTTTTTTTTCTGAATACCTGGAACTTATCTTTGCTCTCTTTTTTTATTTTTTGTTTTGAATATTCAAATCAAATGTTATTGTATAATTCGATTTTACCTGAAGGATTGAGTGTTGAAATGGAAGATGGTCGTCTTGGGAAAGGGTATGAAATTTTAAAGCAGTAAAAAGGAATATAAAATCCATTCCGATTATTTTTCTGCTTTAAAAATTCATACTCTTTCTTAGTTTTGATTTTGTTGGTGCTTTGGACGTGGATTGACAGAAGTATTTTAAATGTAGCTGAATGTTTGTTTTGGTAAGGTAAAAGCACTCACAAAAACAATGCAAACACTTACCTAGTGCGATGTGGCAGTAGCGCAGGCAAGTGTATTGTTTTTTATTTGCTTATTGGGATGTTTCTGATTGCTTTTATGATGAGCAGATGCCGAAAGTAAATTGAATTTTAAGTTTGGATGATGTGAAGCTTGTTCTACTGAAACCGCTAAAGCATTTGCTCATCGTGAAAGCAATCACTACTTTATTTCTGGCAAATAAAAACAATACTCTTGCTGGGGTCTTGGTTTTGTGGGTTCTAAAAATGGCTTTAACCATAGGCAAATCAACTAAAATTCAAAGTCATTTTTAGAACTTACAAAAGCAATGCAAACACTACCGATGTATGCACAAAGCTGATAAAAACAGGTACCGTGAACGTTCTTGAGATTAATTATGACCGTAAACTTTCCTATGAAATGGCGAACGTTGTTGAAGACAGTGGCGAAGGATGGTGTTTTTTATTGCAGGCTGGCGCGAGGAAGCAATGAAAAATGTTGTCCTGGAGCCACTGGCAAGCGCGGCTGTTTTACATAACGTTATTATAGTGCAACGCTAATTTTCTATTTAATAATGTAGTTGTTTGTTGCATTATAATGCCACGTTATGTAACACAGCTTTGGGAAAGTTTTTGTTGCCCATTTCGGGATTATCATTTTCACTAAAAAACGTCATTGGGCATACAAAAACTTTTTTAGGAGTGCCAACTGAAATGTAAAACGTCTATTTTAAAATAATCACAATTCCGTTGGGTTACTTTAAACTTGAGTTTTAGATATTCTCTTTTTTTTCGGACAACTCAAAATAATGTACTTTTCTAAAATCATTTTCAGATTTATAGTAACCTATGATGCATGGTATCTCTTCTGAAAATGGTTTCTTTTCATTTTTGTATTCTAAAAATAGAGTTGGATACCCGTGAATTGGATCGGTGTTCATATCGAGTTTAACCATATAATCAAATGGAATTCTTTGTAATATTGTTGCTCTGAGGTATTTTATTCCAGAAGGAAGATTTTGGACCTTTCTTTCATTTAAAAAATTCCACTGTCCTTTTGCATTTACAACAATATCGAATGAACTCGTAATCATCATTTCAATACCGTATTCATATAAATCATGTATTTGAGCCTTATACCAAGTTGAAATAGGATTTCTTTCGTTATCATCATTATTAGGATAAGCAACATCCTCTATTGACCTAATTATTAAAGAATCGTATATGAATGAATAATATGGAACATAGTAAAGTATTTCACGATCCTGTATTGATAAATTTCTTTTGAAAAGTTTACTAATAATTTCATTTTTTATCGCATTATTTTTTTTAAATCTAACGATTGGATTTTCTTTTTTATTTATAGTCAATTTATCATTTCTTAATATATTTCTAATTTTTTCAATTTTTAAAGATGATAGAGTTGATAATCGAGAAATAATTTTTGCAAAATCAATTATTTGTTCATTAGGGTCAAAATTAAAGCCATCTTTTATTCTTAGATTTTTATAGTTTTTCTGCTTTTTCCCTAATATGAAAATCAAAAGCACTTCAAACTTCACATCCAAATTATTAGCAAAGAACTTATCAAGAGTGTCTTGAATTTTATTCTTTCTACTTGTTGATGTAACCTGTACAGCAATAGAATTTTCGACATCTTCTAAGTCAATTGCAACTGAATTGGCTTTTGTGGAATTGGAATTTTTTAGGTTAATATCAAAAGCAATATTTAGAATTTCCTGAATATGATATTCAGCAATTATATTCATATCCTGAAGATTGATTTGTGACAAAAGTTCCAATTTGTTTTTTAGAATACTAAATTCTTCTATAATCTCTTTTATGTGATATTCTCTTTTCAAGTTATTTGTTTTTTGAGTAAAATTTATTTAAAATTTGGATTTTTACGACCACCATTTCGTTTCGCGTTCATGCTTTAAATCGAACATTGACATATTTATAAAAACATTAAAGCTTTGAAATAAGATCTCAAAATCCTCTACAACTTCATAATCATGTAAAAGCTTTATAACATTACCTGGAAACATCCATAAAATATGAAAATGGTCTATTGCCCTTAATCTAGCGGTCATTGCATTATAGATAATTTCTTTTATATTTGCTTTCATATCTTCTTTACCAAAAACTTTAAATAAATCCGTATCTGAAAGTGCTAAATAGTTACCGTCACTAAATGCAGCCACTTCAGATGATTTTAATTTATTTACTAAAATAAGATCTTTATTTTTTTCATCTAAAATACCTTGGTCTAATCTTGAAAGTCCTGAAAATTCTTTACTGATATAATTTTGTTCTTTGTATGTTTGGTATTGAATATTTAAGCTTTTTAATTTTTTTATAGCTTGATTTTTTTCTTCGACATTAATACAATATCTATAAAAAGCTAAATCATTTCTAAATTGTTCAAGTCTGTTCGAATCGAGTAGGTTCTCAATTTCATCATAAGGTATTTTCCTATCAGTTCGGTGGTATTTTATTTTATTTCCTATTTCAAGATTATAAACGTGGTCTGGCAATACATTTATATACTCTGTTGGCAAAAGAAACCATGAAATTATTAAGTTTGTTGGGTGATAATATTCAAGAATTTCTTTGATTACCGCAGGAGATTTTTCTAGAATATAATCTGCTAAAAGTCCTTGATAACCTTTTTCTGAAATATCCTGAATTTTGTTTATTAAACTAAGTGAATCGTACATTTTAATATACCCTTTTTTTTCAAAAATTGGTAATGCCGAATATAAACTATACAGAGAATGGTCTTTTCTTTGATAATATTTTGTCCAGAAAAGTGAAATTGATGGTAGGTCAAATTTTTTGTTATGATGTAATGCTAGACGTATATAATTTAAAATATCAACTCTCAAATTAAAACTGCCGCAATCTTTATTCTTTAAAATATACTCCTCCAGAGAAATATTTAAATAATCATTTTTATCAGTAATGTAACCAAGCGCTAGTAAATTTTCATATGCGTCTTTTAAAATCCATCTAGCCTGATAGTATTCTATACCAAAATCCAAAATAAAATTTTCTAAAATTGAATTCGCTTTATATTCTTCACCATTTACATAATGATTGATTGCCCTATACAAATCTTCAAAATTCGTTCTACTTAAATCGTGAATGAATAAATCCTCGGCTATGTAGGTTATTATTTTTCTATATTCCCAATTAGATTTATCTTGTAAAAGAGATTTAATTTTAGAAGTTAAAAGTGGTTTTTTATGTTTGTCAAAAAATAATATTTCTTCATTTACATCGTTTTCCAGCTCATAATAAAATCTACTTGTGTCATAATGATTGTCACTGTTCAAATTTAAAATTAAAGAGCCATCATTAGTTTCAATAAAGTACATCATGCTAAATAAATATCTATTACTTGTGATGTCTTCCATACTATAACCATTAAACAGAAGTGCTTTGCTATACGTAAAATAGAAACCATTTAATGTTGATAAATGATCGCGATAAACCATATTTAATATAAGTGACAACTCATAATAATCATTAATTTCTAAATCGGTAGCGGACAATTCAGGCATTGTTTCACGAATTTGACTATAGAAATCCTGTATAGCTTCAAAATCTATCACATCTTTCATTAGAGTTCTGAATTCTGTGATTGAGGAGTATTTTTTAACAATATTTATCTTTTCCACAATCGAAAGGTCGAAATATCTAAACCTTGATAAAAATTGTTTGTCGCCTATTAATATTGAAGAATAAACAATTGAATTTATATTATATGCAACAGCTTTGTAATTTGTGTTTGTTTTTCGAAGATAGGTTATGAAACTATCATGAAAAAGTGAAATTCTGTTTAGTTTTTGTTCAAAAAGATACGGATGCTCTTTTATAAATTCGCTGACGAAAGCAGCGTTTATTGAATCTAAAAATAATTCTATTTCAGATTGCATTATAAATGAGCGAACGCAAAGAAAAAGTGAAAGTGCTAGTTTCCCTTTCTGTCCGTCAATAAGTTTTTCATAATATTTATCTATAGAATCAAAGGTTTCAAAATCTGGTACATATCCTTTTAATTTAAATTGCTCCGCAATATATCTTACCAAAATCGGATAACCATCACTGATTTTGTAGATTTTTTCAATGTTGTCATATTCCTCAATGTGATATAGTTCACCTAATACTTTTTTTGTCTGTTCGTGATTCCAATTACTGAGCAATTGCTTTTTCCAATTTAAGTTACGATTCAAAGGACGACTCAACACAATTACTTTACAGGATTTTTTTAGATTATCTATAAATGCGATATAAGTATCAAGGTCTTTGGAATTATAATTTTCAACATGATCTAATCCATCAATGATTACTGTTTTTTCTAACTCTTTTATTTTTTCAATAATTTCTTCTTCAGTGTGTGGTTTTAAATTATCAAATAACTTCTTTGAGAAGTCAAGCATAAAATTATTGTATTTTAAACGTTCGTTATAGTCGTTATCTTGGTTAGAAACCCAAAAACGATAAACAATATTATTACAATATTTCTTTTCTAAACTAACTACTAGATGACTTTTTCCAATACCTGGTTTGCCTTCAATATGCAAAATATTTTCTATGTCTAGTATTTCTGTAGTAAGAATAACTGTAGGCTCAATTAAAAAAGTTTTAAAAACATTAAGTACAGGAAGTTCACTTCTTTTGATCAATAACTTTCTGGTGTCAATAGATTCACTAAAAAATTTTTCGATAATGTATTTTCGTAAATAATCTGTTTTATATAATTTTTCAATTTTTCTGTCTATTTCTAAACGATTTAAAGAAACAATATAAATGTCTTTAAATTTGTAGGCATCAATACCTAAAATTATAGAATTAGGAGTAATTTCTATACTTTTAAAGAAAATGACATTTGTACCAGACGAAAGTTTATGCGATTTACCTCCGATTGAAATTTCATTCTCTGAAACTATCAAACTATCAACGGAAATATTATCAAAATCTTTTATTTGAAAATAATATTCTGCATCTTCAGTACTCAGCTTTACATCATCAAATTTATGTTCAACTTTGGCTTCTATTTCAATGTCAAGAATACTTCTTTCTACATCCATTTTAGCCAACATAAAGAATGTGACGTGCTCTTGGTATGAATATCCTATAAATGCGTTCTTCATATATGTAAATAACTGTGTATAAAAAATTCAAATTAATGAACGATTTATTACTTAATAACACTTTGACTTTTCCCAGCTGCTAAATCATTCTTTAGCAATTGAACTCTTTACTTTCTGCGATTTAAAAGAATTCGTTTTAGTTTTTGACTTTTATTCATGTGATGCACTCTGATATTTTCCCACATTATTAATTTATTTTCAATTCTAGTTATTGCCCTGATATCACCATCTTGTGAGACAACAAATCCTATGCTTCCGCTTTTTTCCCAACAATGTGAGAAGATTGCACGATGTCTTGTTCCGAAATGATTCGGTTTTATTGATTCTAAATTTCTAACACTAAACCTTGCTGTTTTTGAAACAAAAACATCTTCTGGTAAATTAAAGTTTCTAACAACCGCGCCAAAACCAGTTACGGTTAGCTTGTCATCTAAAACAACTAATCCATCAATGCAACTTAAAGAAGCTACAAATCTTATCGCTCCTTTTAATTCATCACTGCTTTCCTTTTTATTATTATTTGATATTGACTCATCGAGGTATAATTCAATTGGAATGCTTTCTTCATTCTCAACTTCTAAATAGTCTTCATAAATTAGGTCTGATATCGTGCTGTTTTCAAGTGAAAAAGCAATTTTATTTTTCAATGCTTTGTAAATTCTATCGTATTGTATTTTATGTTTGATGTCTAAATTATTATTCTCAGAATTACTGATAATGAATGAACCACCATGATGGTAGTTTTGAATTCTAATTAATATTCGTGATATAGTTTGTGTCCAGATATTGATAATTTGATTATTCCAACTATTTTTTTCTAAATCTGACAATTTTTTTAGTTGAAAATCAACATCGTCAATTAGTTTTTGTGCATGTAATTTTACAATCTCTGAAACTCTACCAAATTTTAAAACGTCTATATATTTACTGATTAATATGTTTTGCTTTAGAGTTGCAATTAATTCATAATCAATAATTACTAGTAACGTTCCAATATTAGTTATTGAAGTTTGAAACAAGCCAGGTTGTTCTGGTCCGGATTCTGATTCGTGATGTAAATAATTTTGATAATGAATAGATTGGTCAATTAAAGCCCAAATAAAAAGATTGCCATTTTTATCGAAATCGACTGCTAGAGAAGAACTCCAAGGATCGGCTGCTTTTGAAAGTTTGACAATGTTTTCGACATTAAATTCTATTTGCTCCTCTAATTTAATGATGCTCCATCGGTCTTTGACAAGTCTTTTAGGCGGTTTTGGGTCTGGATTGTTCGAATTTATTAAAGTTATTGTCACTTT
>NZ_JBDTQE010000035.1:0-28867 GCF_039932285.1 Flavobacterium sp. | reverse complement strand
CTGCCCATGTTGAATTAAGACTTACTCTAACCTCTTCTGTTAAAATACCACCTGTTACAAAAAGCTTATAATTAGATATATCTATCGAACCAGCTGTTATTGGGAATGTTGTAACATTACCAACACCGACTTTACCATTTAATTTTAATTTATCCTCAGCAAAATCTCCCCAGATTAGAGGAGTAAGTGTTTTTGAATTATCTATAAAAAGCTTATTACCTGTTGTATCATGAACACCGCGTTTATTATCATATCCAGAATTTGAACCAATACATATATTTCCTGACGATGTATTAGTTGCATAAAATCCTGAGCTATCACCAATTGCAATATTATTACTCCCTTTAAAATTAACCCCAGCATTAAACCCAACAAAAGTATTACTCGAGCCATTAATTGCATCATTACCCGACAGGTGACCTATTAATACATTATAATTAATACCTGATGTAGGATTTGTATTTGGCAAAACAAGATTATATTGACCAAACATAGGATTAAATAAAATAGATGTTACGATCGCGAATAATTTTTTCATATTTGTAATAAATTTTAAATTAAAAAAACCTGACAAGAAATTGTCAGGTTTCAAATATAGTAAATAAATTCTTATATTATTTCACAACAATACGTTTTACAGTTTTCTGATCACCATCTATCACAGATACTATATAAACTCCTGCTTGCACTTTCCCTAAATTAATATTTTGATTGAAAGCACCATTATTAGAAAATGATTTCTCATAAACTTGTCTTCCTCTTATATCATGCACGTTAACTTTAATATCATTTGAAGTGGTAGAAGTAAATTTCACATTAAATACGCCATTATTTGGATTAGGATACAATGAAAAATTTGTAAATTCAAAATCTGCTGTAGCTAATGTTGCATCTACACCAAAGTAATATACCCCTGTTATTCCATTGCTAACATTTCCTGCTAAAGTTACATTTGGTCCAAATGCCCCAATTGTTGCAGGGATAGTAGTAGTTGCTCCTCCTTTAAATATTCTTAAAGCGCTTCTTAAGTTACCGGTTGCAGCTTCCCATGCAGCTATTTCAGCTTCCGAAAAATAGAATTTAAAACTCCCAGCTCCAACGGCGTTATTTGTTGTTGGTGTAACCGTAACGGTTTTAGCCATTACTTTTAGGTTGTTAGCTGTGTTACTGCCATAATTTACTGCAGCAGCACCTGCTGATGTCTGATCTCTAGAAACCGCAACAGACGTACAACCATAATCAAAATTAGTGGTACTTGTTATATCAGCTATCATTTTTCCTGTAGTAGCATCTTTTGAATAAGCTGTCCCGTTTGCATTTAGAAATGCTTGGTACGGTGTTGCAGTATCTACAGCCACCTGAACACTAGTTGCAACTGTATTCTTTATTGCAATATCATCTAATACTAATATATTTTGATCTGTACAAGCATGATGTCTGAAAGACAAATAAACAGATTGACCAGCAAATGAGCTTATATCTACAGTATTCACGTATGTTGTACCCCCTGCAGATAACGTTTCTGTAAACACAGGTGTTTGAGCAACTATTGTGTTAGGAACATTTGAAGTTGTAAGATAAACTGAGTAGTTTTCTGCAAAATAGGTTCCGTCATTTGCTCCAACTCTATATGATAAAGAGGAAGCACCTGTAGGTATTGCAATAGGATTAGTAAAAGTCAATAGGTTATCTGGAAGAAGAGGTCCTGAAGAATCCCAAGATCTAGAACCTGCCCAAATACCAGACACTCCCCATCCAACAGTTGCAGCACTTGAAGCAAATAATCCCCAGTTTTTTGTATCTCCATCACGGTCGGTCAGTGTTCTTGGTGCCACAGCTGGGTCAAAATTTTCACTAAAAACAGTTGCTAATGAAGTAGGTGATGGCGGAACATCATTATCTATAATAGAAACTGTCAAAGATGCAGTATCTGCGCCAGCAATAATCGCTCCATCTCCAGCACCTGCATTTACTGTCATCCCTAATACTACGTTTTCACTTGATTCCGCAATACCATCATTAAAATATCTTACGATTAAATTTTGTGAAGTGGCAGATCCTGAAGTAAAAGTAACAGTAGGAGTCATAATTTGAAAATCTATATTGTTTGTTGCGGTAGAAGAACCGTTAACAGTAAAAGTAACAACGGCATTAGCTGTTGGCGCTTTTATAATAGAAACAGGATAAGTAACATCTGTATAGCTACAGTTTGTTCCTTCAGCAACCGAACATTTATTTACTCCTTTATTAAAATATATTCCAGCTGATGGAGCTAAACTTCCATTAGAAGCATTTAATGTGCTTCTTCTAGTAGCTGCAGCCATGACAGTTTGCATACGTGTTTTCTGATTAGCTGTAAAAGTATCCATACAGGCATCGTTTGAATAATCCATGTAGTTTTGAACCATATCATTACCTGGAGCTGCTGTACAAGTATTATATACTGCACAATCATAATGCTCAGCATTAGCAGCAGGTGTATCTGGACAATAATCCTTTCCTGCATCTGTACCAGCAGTATTTGTACAAGTAGCATTATCTCCCCAAATATGACGTAAACCCAACCAGTGTCCAACTTCGTGAGTCATTGTTCTACCTAGATTATAAGTAGCATTTAGAATAAATGTACCGTCATTTGCCGCTATGGTTCCCATAGCATCATAAGCAGCTACAACACCATCAGTATTTGCGCCCGATGCACCAGCTGGAATCCCAGCAAGACCTGATCCCGAAGGAAACTGCGCATAACCAAGTAATCCTTGAAGACCTCCAGTAGCTATAGAATTACCTCCTGGACGAATAGTCCACATGTTTAAATATTTTGTAGGATCCCAAATAGTTGCAGCTTTCATTGTTTCAACATCTGAATTAGTTTCCCAGTCTGGACCTCCAGCTCCATCTGCAACAGCATTTGCGTAAGGTGTAATTTGGTGTCTAACAACGCCTGTAGAAGGATTTCCTGCTGGATCTCTTTTTGCGAGAACAAAATTAATTTCACAATCTACAGCCAGACCCGTTGAATTAGCTCCACCAGGTGTCGCCGCCATTTTTCTGTAATCTTGATTCATAACCGTTATTTGAGAAATAGCCTGAGCATCAGTAATATTCTCTCCTGTTCCTAAACAATCCCCATCATGTACAATATGTATTACGACCGGGATATTATATACTGCTTGTATATTTTTACCAGAAGCTCTTTCAGCTTTAATTCTTTCTATTTGAGGCGCTAACCAAGCTTCAAACTGTTCCGTAGTTTCGCGATTTGGATATTTAGCCCTTAAAGCATCTTCGTTCTCAACAGTGTAACATCTGATATGTCCACTAGGCGTTAATTTTTGAATTGGTCTGTTTTGTCCAAGCATTGCATTAGTAGCAAAACTTAAAACAAACAAAAAGAACAATTTACTTGTAATTTTTTCCATTTTTTTATATATTTTATATATTTAAGTAACACAAATATATTAATTTTAAAAAAACACACAACTTTTTTAACAAAAAGAAGCTTTATCAATTTGAAAATTGAATATAATCTCTTTTTATATACAAAAAAATGTATTTTTGTTGATTAAAAAATTTCTTTTGAAAGTATTCCATTCTATCTCCGAATTTTCTTGTAAAAAAAAAACCGTCGTAACTCTTGGTACTTTTGACGGCGTACATTTAGGCCACCAAAGAATAATAAATCGTCTTTTAGATAGCACTCTAAATAATCAGTTAGAAAGTGTTGTGCTAACTTTTTCGCAACATCCTCGTCGTGTTTTACAGGCAGAAAGTAACATTAAATTATTGAACACCAATAAAGAGAAAATGGCTCTTTTAGAAGAGAAAGGAGTTGATAATTTAATAATACACACTTTTGACACTAATTTCTCTGAATTGACAGGCGAAGAATTCGTAAAAACGATATTGGTGGATAAACTAAATATTCAAAAAATTATTATTGGTTATGACCATCGTTTCGGAAAAAATCGCGCATCAGACATACATGATTTAATTTATTTTGGAAAAAAATATCATTTTGATGTAGAACAAATTTCTGCTAAAGAAATAGACGAAATCTCCATAAGTTCGACTAAAATTAGAAAGGCAATTCAAGAAGGAAACATTAAATTAGCCAACCAATATTTAGGCTATAATTATATTTTTACAGGAAAAATAGTTAAAGGAAAACAACTTGGGCGCACAATAAATTTTCCTACTGCTAACATTAGCATTGATGACATTCAAAAAATCATTCCAAAAAATGGCGTTTATATTGTTGAAGCTTCTTGGAAAGATGAAACTCACAAAGGCATGATGAATATCGGATTAAAACCTACTGTTGATGGAAAAAACACAACTATTGAAGTTCATTTTTTTGATGTAAATCAGGATTTATATGATTTAGACATTACAATTTCTGTACATGAATTTATTAGAGATGAGATTAAATTTGCTTCGATTGACGAATTAAAAGTGCAACTTGAAAAAGATAAAATTATTTCATTAGACTATTTTTTAAAATCGTAGATAAATGTTAAATATTTGCAATTAAAATATTTATTAATTATATTTGATTGTGTATTTATACTTTTTTAACCAATTGTTTAATTAAATTTTATTATCATGACTATCTCAAAAGAACTTAATAATGGCACTTTAATTTTCATAGGTATTGGAATTTACTTTCTCATAATGGAATTATTAGGATTGTCACATCTTTTTTTTCTTAGAATGTTAAATATTGTTATTGTTATTTATTTTTTAAACAAGACAATAAAATCTAATTATGACGAAGGAAAAATAGATTATTTAGAAAATTTAATTTCAGGAACGCTAACCGCTTTAATAGGCGTTATATTAAGTGTTATTGGCTTACTTATTTATATTTCTATAAAAGGGGGTGATGCTTATTTAGCAAAATTATCTCAGAATTTTTTATTTGGAGGCGGAACCCCTTCGATGAATCAATATTGCATAGGTCTTCTTTTTGAAGGAATTGCTTCTTCAATAATCATTACATTCACATTAATGCAATACTGGAAAGACAGACCTATAAAACATTTTTAGCACTTGGTTTATTACGTTTTTTAATAAAATGTTTTTAGTGAAATTTATTTTCCTAGAAACATTTTTTAGTTTAAATGAATATGTTTACGAAACTTTAAATCGAAATCCTTATTTTTGACATCTATTTTATAAGATACTATTATGAGTGTAATGAGAAATAATTGGACAAAAGAAGAAATAATTGCCATATACAACAAGCCATTGATGGATTTGCTTTACGAAGCAGCATCTATTCACAGAGAACATCATGACCCAAATGTGGTTCAGGTTTCAACTTTGCTTTCAATAAAAACAGGTGGTTGTCCCGAAGATTGTGGGTATTGTCCACAAGCAGCAAGATATCACACCAATATTGAAGGTAATGATTTAATGAGTGTGCAACAAGTTAAAGCACAAGCATTACGGGCAAAATCATCAGGTTCATCTAGGGTATGCATGGGAGCCGCTTGGAGGAATGTAAAAGACGGACCAGAATTTGATCAAGTACTAGAAATGGTAAGAACCATTAACAAACTAGATATGGAAGTTTGTTGTACTTTGGGAATGATTACCGAAAACCAAGCCCACCGACTAGCAGAAGCAGGACTATATGCTTACAATCACAATTTAGATACTTCTGAAGAATACTATAAAGAGGTTATTTCTACCAGAGGTTTTGAAGACAGGATTCAGACTATTGAGAATGTTAGAAAAACAAATGTTACTGTTTGTAGCGGCGGAATTATTGGTATGGGAGAAAGCATTGAAGATAGAGCTGGAATGTTAGTCGCACTATCAACATTAAGTCCACAACCAGAATCGGTTCCAATAAATGCGTTAGTTGCTGTAGAAGGAACCCCGATGGAAGAAGAAAAGCCGGTAGAAATTTGGGAAATGATTCGTATGGTTGCTACAACTCGTATTATTATGCCAGAAACACAAGTAAGACTTTCAGCTGGAAGAATGAATATGAATAGAGAAGGTCAAGCCATGTGCTTTTTTGCTGGAGCAAATTCTATTTTTGCAGGAGATAAATTACTCACAACACCAAATCCAGATGTAGATGAAGATATGAAGATGTTTGAGATATTGGGATTAAATCCTCAAAAACCATTTACTAAAGTATCACAACCTAAAACGGTTGAAGCAAAAGATTCTCAGTATGAATCATTAGGAGAAAAACCAAAATGGACAAGACCTAGTCATTCTATTGAGCGAAATTTAGAACTTTCAACAAAAGGAAAAAATTAAAAAAGATTGTTATAACAAAAAAGGTACGCAAATGCGTACCTTTTTTTATTTAGATTCTAATTTAAATTTCCTGAGTGTGTAAAAACCATATACTATTGCCACAAAAATAAGTAAGCCAACACTACCATCTATAGGCAAACCCGGCGGTGGTGGTGGCGTAGGTGGTGGCGGTCCTACTGGAGGAGCAGCAAAAATACTTAATGTTGCTAGTAAAACTAACAAAGTTAGGCTGATTTTTTTTGGAGCAATATTCATAGTTGTAAAAATATAAAAAAAACCTTTTTATCAAAGTTTTTTAAGTATTATTTTAAAATAAACTTTCTAAAGTTATATTAATCTAAAGCAATATTAAGTGAAATATTTGACTCGACCAATTAATTCATAAAAAAAACGATGAAAAGAAATAAAATGAGCTGAAAACTAAAAAAACCTTCCAATTACTTGAAAGGTTTTGCAAAAAAAGTGGTCCCACTTGGAATCGAACCAAGCACCTACTGATTATGAGTCAGTTGCTCTAACCGAATGAGCTATAGGACCTATTTTACAACACAGTTTTATGTTTTATTCTGCGTTTATCAAATAAACAAATGCTTTATTCGAGGTTGCAATATTACTACATTTTTTGGGATTCCCAAAATTAATTTTTAATTTCTTGACACAATTCTATCAAAACGCCATTTGTAGTTTTTGGGTGCAAGAAAGCAACTAGTTTATTATCCGCACCCTTTTTTGGAATTTCATTTAGAACCACGAAGCCTTCTAATTGCAAACGAGCTATTTCCGAAACAATATCTTCAACATCAAAAGCAATGTGATGTATTCCTTCTCCTTTTTTTTCTAAGAATTTAGCAATGGGGCTTTCCGGATTGGTAGCTTCTAATAATTCGATTTTATTTGGTCCATTCATAAAAAAGGAGGTTTTTACGCCTTCACTCGCCACTTCTTCTTGTTTATATGATGGTGCTCCAAATAATTTTTCGAAAATCAAGTTGGAAACTTCTAAATTTTTTACCGCAATCCCTATATGTTCTATTTTTCTCATTTCGCTTATTTTGTTAAAATACAAAGATAAAAACTTTGTTACTTCCTTGCTTTGAAACTTTGCCACTATTTTTTTGTATTTTTGCAGTATGGAAACAAATAGACAGAAAAAAATAGGCGGCGTTATTCAGAAAGATTTAGTAGATATTTTACAAGGAGAAATTCGCAAGAACGGGATTTCGAATCTTGTTATTTCGGTTTCTAAAGTAAGTGTTACTACAGATTTAGGTGTGGCGAGAGTTTACCTGAGTGTTTTTCCTCAAGAAAAAGCACTTGAGATCTTGGAATCTATAAAGTCTAATATGTATTTGATAAAACATGATTTGTCACAACGTGTACGCTTACAATTGCGTAAAGTTCCTAATCTTGCTTTTTATATTGATGATAGTTTAGATTATATAGAAAAAATAGACAATGCACTTACTGGAAAAGAAAATCCTATCGAAAATCGTGATTTGTTAGAAAAAAGAAAGAAAATATAATTTGAATTTCCCTCTTTACATAGCCAAACGTTACGTTTTTAGCCGAAGTAGCAATAATGCAATTAATATCATCTCTAAAATTGCATTAGGCGGAATTATAATTGGTGCTATGGTGCTTTTTGTCTTTATGTCTATTTTTAGCGGACTAAAAGAATTTAGCTTATCGTTTAGCAATGATTTTGATCCAGATTTGAAGATAATACCAAAATATGGCAAATCATTTCTTATTTCGGAAGATCAAAAACAAAGAATTAAAGCTAATAAAGACATTGCTTTTTACAGTAAAACCATCGAAGAAAAAGTGTTGTTTTTGTACAAAAACAAAGAACAAGTTGCTTACATAAAAGGTGTCGACAGTCAATATAACCTTGTAAATAACGTAAATAAAGCAATGTATCAGGGACAGTGGCTTGCACCAAAAACGCCTCAAGTAGTTATAGGAAATATGATAGCCCAAAAATTATCTTTGGGTTTATTTGATTTAGATAATGCCTTCGAAATTTTTGTGCCAAAACCTGGAAAAGGAGCCATTTCTAATCCCGAAAACGCTTTCAATAAATCGAATTTAGTTCCTATTGGAATTTATGCAATAAATGACGAACTAGATTCTAAATACGTATTTGCTGATTTAGAACTTACACAAGAACTCCTAGAATTTAAACCCAATCAGATTTCTGGACTTGAAATAAAACTATCTCCAAATGCAAAAAGTGAAACTGTTGTCGATGATTTGAATACTATTTTCAACAATCAAGTGATTATAAAGAACAGAGCGCAACAAAACGATAGTTTGTACAAGATGCTAAATACAGAAAATACTGTGCTTTACCTCATTTGCACTTTGGTTATTATCCTTATATTATTTACGCTGGCAGGCGCAATAATCATGATGATTCTTGACAAAAAAGACAATCTAAAGACTTTATATAGTGTAGGAACTCCTATTCCCGATTTGCGAAGAATATTTTTACTACAAGGCACTTTACTAACTGTTTTGGGCGGATTTATAGGTTTGTTTTTAGGAATAATCATAGTGCTCATTCAGCAATATTTTAAAGTGGTAATGATTACCGAATCTTTAGCGTATCCTGTGATTTTCAACTTGCAAAACGTAGCTATTGTTCTGGTAACTATTATAACATTAGGCGTTATGGCTTCCTATATTGCTGGAAGTCGCGTGAGCAAAAAGTTGTTGGAATAATATATTTGCTTTGCCAGTTCGCTTTTTAGGCTCGGGTGGGCGTTACCTCGATAAAAAATCTCGGTCGGGCTTTTCGTTACAAACGAAGTTCTCTGAACTCCAATGAGAATAAAAGTATCGTGAAAAGTAATGTTTTTCTCTTGTTCTCGATACTCCTCGCAAAAAATCGAGGAACTCGAACTGGCGAGAAAAAGGATTTTCACCGCAATCCCTAACGCAGATGACAATCTTCAATTAAACATTTCGTAAGAATTCCTCTGTCAAAATAATATAATAAAATCATACATTTATTTTATTATATTTGGTTTACAAACAAACACAATCATAATGACACCAGTAATTCCTAAGCAAGCCGTAAATCAGTTAAAAAAATTATTAGATAATTTCAAAATAAATGAAGCTATAGAGCTTTGTTCAAATGAGGCACAAACAAGAAAATTTCTTATCGAGCCTTTTTTCTTTATGCTAAATTATGAATCAAATAATTTAATTCCAGAATACAATGCTGATTTTGGTGATCGAGTTAGTCAAAAGATAGATTATGCTATTTTGTTAAATAAAAAAGATACTATTCTTGTTGAAGCAAAAAAATATGGTTCAAAATTAACTGATAAGGAAGCTGGGCAACTTAATGGCTATTTTAATAATACAAAGAATTCAAAAATTGCAATTTTAACCAATGGGATTGAATATAGGTTTTATTCAGATGTTGTTGAACCAAATATAATTGACAACAAACCATTTTTTACTTTCAATATGATGACTTATAAAGAAAGTGATTTAGAAACACTTATCACTTTCGACAAACGATATATCAACATATTACAAATAGTAAAATCAGCACAAGAAATCGTGTTTATTGAAAGTTTTGAAACAGCTTTCTTTAAAGAACTGATTGCACCATCAAAAGATCTTTTGAAAAGCATTCATAAAAACATGACTTTCAACACAAAGTTTAATGAAGAAACACAAGGCAAAATGATTAACCTTATCAATTCGTCATTTTTAAAATGTATGTATGATAAAAAAGTTTTACTTGAATCAATGTCAAATTCACAAGGTGTTATTACTACTGAAGCAGAAGTTCAAGCTTATCACACAATAAGAACATTGTTAATCCAAAATAAGAAAATTCCAAATGAGCGAATAAGTTATAGAGATTTCAAAAGTTTTTTTAATATAAGTGTAGATGATTCAACAAAAAAAGTAATATGTAAACTTGTATTCTCTGATTCTAAAATGAAAGTAATCATTGACAATAATGAATACATATTAGAACACATTGATGATTTACTTAAATATAAAAATGAATTGACTAATAGAACAATATTATTACTTGAATCATAAGAATTAAACAAACTGATAACCCGCATACACTTCTTCAACTTCACTTAGAACTTTAAATAATTCTTCTGGATCGTCTAGCGTAACCAATCTTTGTTTGTATTCCTTAAACGAATGAATTCCTTTGAAATAATTAGTATAATGACGACGCATCTCGACGATTCCTACGCGTTCTCCTTTCCAATCCATAGACCAAGTAAGGTGATTTCTAGCTGCTTCTACCCTATCGATAACCGTTGGTGCTGGCAAATGTTCTCCTGTGGCAAAATAATGTTTTATCTCGTTAAAAATCCAAGGATAACCTATCGCAGCACGACCTATCATCATACCATCGAGACCAAATTTATTCTTGTATTCTAATGCTTTTTCGGGAGAATCGATATCGCCATTTCCAAAAATAGGCATTGTAATTCTAGGATTGTTTTTTACTCTTTCTATATGTGTCCAGTCCGAATGTCCTTTATACATTTGCGCTCTTGTTCTAGCATGAACCGTTAGTGCTTGCACACCAATATCTTGCAAACGTTCGGCAACTTCATCAATATTGATAGAATTGTCGTCCCAACCCAAACGGGTTTTTACAGTCACTGGCAAGTTGGTACTTCTTATAACGGCTTTGGTCAGACGAACCATGAGATCTACATCTTTTAGAACACCAGCTCCTGCTCCTTTGCAAACCACTTTTTTTACAGGACAACCATAATTTATATCTACCAAATCAGGATGAACAGCATCGACAATTTTTGCAGACATCGCCATAGCTTCTTCATCTCCACCAAAAATCTGAATCCCAACTGGTCGTTCGTAATCAAAAATATCTAATTTTTGTCGGCTTTTTATCGCATCACGAATTAATCCTTCGGAAGAAATAAATTCCGAATACATTAAATCGGCACCATGCAATTTACACAATCTACGAAACGGCGGATCGCTCACGTCTTCCATAGGCGCGAGAAGTAATGGGAAATCTGGCAATATGATGTTACCTATTTTAGGCATTGTCTATTTTTTTTGCAAAGATAGAAGTTTTAGATGAGAGATAATAGACTAAAATAGAATAGACTTGTTTTAACTTTAATATTTTAAGTAGCAATCAGATTTAGCTACATAGAAACATAGAAAAAAGAGTTGTATAGACCAATTCTTGGTTCACAAAGTTATGATTTGCTGCAATAAAGTGAAACGTCTTAATGAATTTCGCAAAACTATGCATCTATGTGGTTATAAAATAATAGTCCTAAAATCAATTAATAATCATTCTTTCTCTTATCGAAAAAAGTGATTGGTTTTCTACTCATCGGATTAAAAATAAGAGGATTTAGAATCTCTTTAGTCGTAAATTCAATTTTTGGGGTTACTCGTAATTTGGCTCTAAAATGGTCTTTCAATTCTTGCAAAAATGCTTCCGATTTATTTTTGACAGCAATTTTTATTAATATTTCATCCGTTCCTAAATCATTAGTAGAAATTTCGATAATATGGCTTTCGATATTTTCAAAATGAGTTAAAACATCATTCATCGCTGGCGGATACAAAGTTGTTCCTTTGTATTTTATCATTTGTTGTTTTCGTCCAATTACCGGTCCAACTCGCAACGTATTTCTTCCACAAGCACAAGATTCAGCATGCAATTGTACAATATCTCCAGTTTTGAAACGGACTAACGGCATGGCTTCTACTCCAATTGTGGTAAAAGTTAATTCGCCAGATTCTCCATTTTTTACAGGTTTATTATGCTCATCTAACACTTCAATAATAATTAATTCCGGATGATGGTGCCCGCCAACAGAATGTTCACATTCGGTAAATGCAGTACTCATTTCGGTCGATGCATACGTCGAAAACAACTTGATATTCCACTTATCGGTTATTTTTTTAGATAAAATACTCATCGAAAAATCCTGATTTCGAAGCGATTCTCCTATGCAAATAGCGCCTTTTATGCTTGATTTATTGTAATCGATGTTGTTATTTTCGGCATATTCTATCAGTTTTAATAAAAACGAAGGAACCGTTATAAGATGTGTTGGTTTGTATTTTAGAATCGAATCCCATTGCAATTCCGGAATTCCTGCGCCAACCCGAATTACGCCTACTTTCATTTTTCGCAAACCTAAAAAATAAGCCAATCCAGCCATAAATCTTCGATCGATTGTGGTCATCATTTGCACTACATCTCCTTCTTTTATTCCTGCACAATCGAACGAAATAGCTTCGTTATAAGCCAATCTTTCTAAATCATTATCGGTCAAGCCAAAAGTTACTGGCTCGCCTAATGTTCCAGAAGTGGTCGCATAATCGATTATTTTATTAACTGGAACACACAAGAAATCATCGTTATATTTTTGCAAATCTTCTTTTGAAGTTATTGGCAAAAGTTGCAAATCTTCAAGTTTTTTTATGCTTTTTATATTAATATTCTTTTTTGCAAAAAGTCTTTTGTAATAAGGCGAATTCTGATTTACATAAGATAACAATTCCAAAAGTTTTTGCTCCTGAAAAGATTTAATTTCTTCGGTTGTTGCGGTTTCTATTTTTGGAATCATTTTTATTTTATTTTACCACATAGAAACATAGATTTTCGAATTTTTTAAGTCGCTTTACTAAAATCTAGGATCGATAGTTTTATTAATTATTTTATTTTTCTTTCAATTTTCTTTAAATACTTCTCGATTTCTAATTTCTCGGGAAGTGTTGTGATTTCTTTTGTTAATGCTTTTTCGAATTGTTCTTTTGCCAATTGGTATTGCTTTTTTTGATAAAAATTTAATCCTACTTTATAATAAACAACCCAATAATTTGGATTCAAAGATTGGTAATTTTTAACAAAATCCGAAGGTAATTCTTTTTTAGCTTCTAAAAACGCATCTGCTTTTCTGTCTTCAATTCTAAAAAGCTCATAATTTTTGTATTCTGATGTTTCTAAAAAAGCATCTTTTGGAATATTTAAATTTTCTTCTTGCAGTGAAACTATTTTGTCGTTAACCTTATTTTTATTAAAAATTTTATTCAAATCATAACAAACAAATTCTCCTAATTGATACGGATTTGCAGAAACCCAAACCAATCGTTGTTCTGGTTTAAAAATAATTCCATGATGTGCAATCATTTGATTTAAGGATTTTTCGTTGCCATAACCCAAAGGTAAATTATTTAATCCTTCTTTATTTCGTAATATTTCGGAAGCGATTTTTGGATTTATCTTCGGATTTTTATCAAATAATTCGACCATTCTGTCATAACGATATTTAGAATGACTGTTTTTTATTTGATATTTGTTTCTGTCGTTATCTTTTAAATTGTCACTTTGAAAATGATTTGAACAGATTAATTGATTGCTATTTTCCACCTCAAAAACACCAAAATTATTTGGCGAAACTTCAATTAAAATAGCTTTTTTGTCATTTGCACTTCCAATCATTATCGATTCTGACACGAAAACTTTTCTCTTTTTTGCAATGGCAATGGCTTCATCGATATTCTTAGCATATTGTAAAATTTCGCGAGTAAGGATTGAAATTGGTGTTTTTGCAATGAGTGGAATTTTCGATTTTCCAGCATTTATGGTAACTGTTAATCCTTCATTATTCATTCCAGAACAAGCACCTATCATTCCTGCCCAAGTGACCATCATAAACGGGTGACCTTCTTTTGGGTTTACAAAAGCTACAATTTTATCTTTGGCAAAATCATCGCCTGCATAAAAATCGAAATTTCTTCCTAGAATCAAACTTCCATCTTCCGATTTATTTCCCCAAGCGGCAAACGAAGAGCAACCAACTAACGCCAAATCCTGCAATGCGTGACCAATATCATGAGCGCCGTGCAAATATAAACTTCGCAAATATGGTGGCGCAATATTATCAAAATCATGTGATGAATACTGTGAAATGCCATAAATTTCGGTTTTGTATTCTTCGGCAACATTCAAATATAGTTTTCGATTATACCATTTCAGGAAATTTCGAAGTAATTTTTGTTTAAATTCTGAGGGAACTATATCCTTAATTTTCGAGAAGAAAACGGTTTCTTGTTTCTTTAACAAACTGTCTGACAAACTCCCAAATGCTAATCCTCTTTCGAGCGCATCGCCTTCAATATAAAGTTCCCAAAGGTTTTGTTTATTCTTAAGTAAGAAATTATTCCCTGTTGAAAAAAGTGTGTTAGAATACTTTTTTACAACGGGAATTGTATTGTTATAACCTACTAATTGTGGTTTATGATGTAATGATTTAGATGTTCCACAAGAGAAAACCGTCAAAAAAAATAGTGATAAAATTGAATGTTGAAAAAGTTTTTTCATGTTTTATCTATTCTTCCGTAAATTGATTGATTTTATCAACTAAATATTCTTTGCCCACAATTTCAGAACAAGTTACAACAGCGCCAATAGTTACGCCCAAAACACCATGCATATTGATGCTTTGACCTGTAAGATATAAGTTATTTAGTTTGGTTTTTGAGGCTATGAATGTTTTCATCGGATTGTTTGAATCTTTTTCGTAACCATACATATTCCCTTCGTAACCGCCTATATAATCTCGGTAAGAAAGCGGCGTTGATGTATGAATAGATTTTATACAATCTCTAATTCCTGGGAATTTAAGTTCAATTTCTTTTAGGAATTTTTCTGCTTTTCTGGCTTTAAATCCGTCGTAAGTTTCTCCGCGATCTTCTTTCTCCGCAGTTGTATTATAAGTGTGTTCCCATGGCTTTAGTTCGTCGAATTTCATGTAAGTTAGAAAAGTCATTCCATCTGCCCAAACGTCTTCTTTTCCAGCATTCATAGAAGCCATGAATGCTTTTGGCCAAGATTGTTCGTCATATTCATGTGCTGTCCAGACTTCTTCGCTATTTTTAAAATGGTAATAATTATGATTGCGATATTTGAAAGTTTCTGGTTTAAAAACGATATACAAACTAAAGGCAGAAAAAACACCTTCTAAACTTTCTATTCGTTTTATATATGATTTTCTAAATTTATCTTCTCCAACCATTTTTAGGGTTGCTTTTGGATCTACATTAGATATAAAAATATCTCCAGAAACTGACGACCCGTCCTTCATAACAGCTCGTTTGACCTCGTTTTCTTCCGATTCGAATTGTACAACTTCTTTATATTTATACACTTCTCCCCCGTATTTTTTGAGTTGTTTTATGAGTTGTTTTGTGATTTGACTTCCTCCATTTATACATCTATAAGAACTCTGAATATAGGAGTTTACAGATAAAGCATGAACATAAAAAGGAGATTTATCGGCAATTCCTGCATACAAAAAGTTGGTTCCGCCAAGAACGGCTCGCAATTCTTTATTTTCAGTTACATCATCTATATATTGCTTGGCATTTACAGATAAAATTTCGCTGTCATATTCGCCTTCGTGCTTCAAATTATACAGAGGAAATGAATCGCAAGTTGCTACAACTTCTTTGCAATATTTCTCGATATTTTCTTTTTCTCCTGGGAAAAACTTGACCAGTTGATTGGTGAAATTTTCATAACCTTGCGCATGAGGGAATTCCTTATTTGTATCTTCAAAAGAAACAATATCGAAACCATCCTCGTCCATTTTCTTAAGTTTCAAATCGTCCATTATGCCTAAATATTTAAAATATTTATACAAATTCTGACCTTCACTTAATCCTCCTATATAATGAATTCCGGTATCGAAAATGGTTTTATCTCTTACAAAAGTTTGTAAGTTTCCGCCAAACTGATTGTTTTTTTCCAATACACAAACACTATAACCTTCTTTGGCCAATATAATGGCAGAAACTAATCCACCCAAACCACTTCCTATAATTACTATGTCGTAATGCTCTTTCATTAAGCTTTTTTCTTTAAAACAATCAATTGTACCTCTTGCAATTCGATTTCAAAACCAAAATCAAGAAACGAATTTAGTAACTTAAAATTATTAATTAATAGAATAGTACTAGTAATCTCAGCTATTTTTTGAATATTAATATCATTTGTCGAATCCGAAATTAAAACAACATCATAATTGTTATCCATTTCATCTTCTGATGTCAAATAATTTATCTCTCGCTTTTTTGTCCAAAGATTTTGTTCGGCAACGTTTCTATTTAAATCATCGACAAGATAACTATCTACTTTTCTTTGGGCTTCTTGCAAGGTTAGCAACAAATTGAGTTGACCAAAATCATTGGCTAAATGAAGTATTTTTGCTTTTTTACCAATCTGTTTATTTAAGTTAAAATAACAAAGTAAATTATTTTTCAAATCTGTTTTAACAGCATTTACGATTTCCGTTTCTTTATAAGCGAAACTGAGTAAAATCATTTTTTTGAAATAATTTTTATCCTCAATCTCGTAACGCAATTTTTGAAATTCTTGTTTAAAAAAAGTTCCTGTTTTTTTTGTTCTTGCTGTATAATCATTCCCAAAGGCGTAATCTTTTGGCGTAATTCTTTCTAAAATTTTGATGGTAATAGAACCGTCATAAATAATAAAATCATTTTTAGGAAGCACTTCAGAATTTCCGTGAATAAGAATCGGAATGATATCTAAATTAAAATGTTCGGCAATAAAAAAAGCGCCTTTATGAAAACGTTTTATCACATTGCTCTTAGATCTTGTCCCTTCCGGAAAAACAACTATCGAATAACCTTCTTCAATTTTTGGACGCAAATGCTCTAAACTGCCATCGACACCCGAAGAAACTGGATAAAAACCAGATGCTTTTACTGCGCCACCAAAAACTGGCGAATTATAAACCCAATCACTCACCAAATAAATGATTTTTGGACTGAGTAATCCAACAGATAAAATATCTAAAAATGAAGTGTGATTGGCAATAATTACAGCAGGTTTGTCAAATTTTTCATTACCTTTATTAATGATTTTTTTGACCACAAAAGGATTTGTATAAAGAACCGATTTCATAAATTTTGACATCACATATCGGAAATATTTCATTTTAGTTGCAGTTTTAAATGGCAATATTTTTAGAATCGTAACGCTAAAAACCGACATCAGAAAACCGCCAAAACCATAGTAAAAAAAAGAAAGAATACCGTGAATAAAAGAACGCAATTCGAATGGTTGTTTTCCTTTTTTAGTTCTATTCGTTACAAAAAAACCAAAAACTAACGGCTGGATAACAAACGTGATGATTAATGCCGAAAATATTCCGATAATTCCAATTAACGCGATAGATTTTAAGGCAGGATGTTTGGCGAAAATTAAAACGCCAATCCCTAAAATAGTTGTTGCTACCGATAGTAAAATAGACGTTTTATAGGTTGGTAATTCCGCCTTCCCAAAAGTGTGTTCCTTCTGTAAAGCCATAGTCATAAAAATACTATAATCGACTCCAATTCCGAAAATTAGCGTACAAACAATGATATTAATCACATTAAACTGAATGCCAAACATACCCATAATTCCCGTAGTAAAAATCCAGCTGATTAATATTGGAATAATGCTTACAATGGCTAATTCTATTCTTCTAAAAGCAACAAAAAGAACTAAAAATATGATAATAAAAGAATAGTTTTCAAGATCTTCAAAATTGGCTTTTAATGAATTTAAAAACACTTCATTTGTTTCTTGTCTGTCAATAACAACTATGTTTGCTTGCTTTTTTATCCCTTTTACAAATGAATCTCTTTTGTCGTTTGGCACTTTTACCAAAGTAGAAATGGTGTAAAAATCTTTTTTATTGGCTACAAATTCTTCTAAAAAGAATGATTTTACTTTTGCGTATTCTTGAAACGAAATGGCATTAAAGTTTTGGTTTAAGGTTTCATAAAAAACAGAAAAAGTATGATCTTTAAAACCATATTTATTCCCATTAGAAATTAAATTACTTTTGAGGTTTGATTTTTTTTCTGAATTCCAAAATGAATTCCAATCCTGAATTTTTTGCTTCTGAATTTCCTCAGAAAAAACAATACCTCCAATGGAACTAAAATTTAGAATTTTTGCTGCTTTTTTGTCTTTTTCTAATTCCGAAAACAACTTATTGTTATTCTCTAAAACCTCTTCATAATTCTTACCATGTGTAACCAAATAAATAGATTTTGAAGAAATATTGGCAATATTTTCTAAATCTTTCTCCGTCTTTTTTAATTCTGGCGTCATAAAGTTAAGTGACGACAAATCATTATTAAAACTCACTTTCGAATAAGTGAAAAGCGAAATAATTAGTAAAATAAAAACAGAAACTATTAAAAATTTATTTTTATGATAGGAATATGAACCTAATTTATCGATGACATTTAGCTTTTGGACTGCAATTTCATTTTTTGTTTTGTACAAAATCGGAATTAAAATCAAAGAGAAGAATGAAGTCGCCACAACACTTAAAGCGGCGAAAATTGCCAAGTCCTGTAAAGCTTCCGATTTGATAAAAAACAAACACAAAAAGGTAATTCCAGTTGTAATTCCACAAAGCATCAATGGTTTTGAAATGTCTTTATACAACAGTTTAATGTCCTTTTTGTTCCGCAAATGGGTCAAGACATAAATAGAATAATCCGTTGTTTCTCCTAATAAAATAGAGCTAATTCCGAGTGAAATCGCCGAAATAGTTCCTTTAAAAAAGTATAACACAGCCAACGCAAAAATGGCTCCAAAAATAGAAGGAATAAAAATGAGTATTGGTGTGGCAATATTTCTGTAAAAGAAAGCTAAAATTAGGATCAAAGTTACTGTTGCAAATATCGAAGTATTTCTAACATCTGCTTTTATTTGCGTAGCATTTGCCACAGCAACTGGTGTCGCTCCAAAATAACTCATCGCCACTTTATTACCGAATTTAGTATTTAAATTGGTTTTTATTTTTTCTAATTCGGCAATAAATAATGTATTTTTATCTGTTTCGTTGGCTGGAAGTTTTGTTGTGATAAACAACATTAAATTTTTCTTGTCTTTGGTTAAAACGAAACCATTATGCAATTCGAAATCATCACCAATACTTAATTGTTGCAATTTTTTTAGTGCAATAAATGATATCCCCAACGGATCTTGCAAAATAAAATCCTTTGTGACCATTCCTGTTGGAGAAACTAACGATTTGTAATCGGCTTCTACAATTTTTGAAATACTGTCTTTGTCTATTTTATTTTGAATCGTTGCATAATCGCTTTTATCTAGAAAAAGCGGCAAATGAGCATACACAAAATCGAAGGTTTCTTGTATGTTTTCTTCATCTATTTTTCCTTGAATTTTACCTACATAAGGTTTGCATTTGCTATCTAATTCAGAAACAAATTCGTTGGCATATTGCGTTAAATCATCCGGAGAACCATTGCTTTTACTTTTAATGATAATCGTAATTTTATCGGCAAAATTAACTTGTTCTAACACTTTTGATGTCACTCCAGATTCGTCATTTGACGGAATAAGTTGTGTGATGTTTTCTTGAAAAGAAATTCTTGAAGCAAAAAAACCAAAAGACAAAAGCAATGCAAATACGATTCCTGAAAACAGTAATTTATTTTTATTGGCGAATGTATTAAGGTTAAAGAAAAAATTTTGCATGCTTT
The DNA here is from genome assembly GCF_039932285.1 of Flavobacterium sp. Classification (GTDB taxonomy): domain Bacteria; phylum Bacteroidota; class Bacteroidia; order Flavobacteriales; family Flavobacteriaceae; genus Flavobacterium. The sequence goes on along the minus strand of NZ_JBDTQE010000035.1, from coordinate 9,007 downwards.
ATTTTTTGTTCTTAAAAGTACTAAAAATCGTTAATAAAAAATAACCTAAAAGGCCAAAAGTGATTGACATGATGGTTGCTAAAACAAAGCTTCCTATAAGATATTGACTAATATTGTTTTGAATATCCGCAAATGTCATCGAAGTATCTAGCAATAATGGTTTTCCAGATTTCACAAAATAACTGCCTATTTTTAGAGATCCATAAATTATAAAAGGAATAAAAACAGGAAAACTAACATTAGAAAAAGCAAAAGCAATCACTTTATTCAACTTAAAAAAAATAGCTAAAAACAGCACAATTATCGTCTGAAATCCCCAAAAAGGCGCGATTCCTATAAAAGTTCCTAATGCAATTGACAATGATTTTTTTAGATTGCTATCCTCATTGTGAAGTATGTTTTCTAGTAAAAACTGCTTAATTCCTTTTTTTTTTAATCTCAAAAAAAAATCCCTTGGTTTAATATAAAAAATCGCAATCGCTACTAAAATCGTATTTAAAATACTAATTCGTGTAAAATCCTTGAATGGTCGAAAATGAGAAACTCTTTCTGATGGATCATATAAAACCTGAATCGGTATGTTTTTCACAGTAATTCCTTTCCAAGCAGCACGTACAATCACTTCAATTTCAAACTCAAATTTGTTTGTAAAATAGTTTTTAGGAATCTTTTTCAAAGGATATAATCGGTAACCAGATTGCGTGTCTTCTAGCTTGATTCCTGTTTCGAACCAAAACCAAAAATTAGAAAATTTATTGCCAAAACTGCTTTTTTTAGGCACATTTTCTTGTGTCATGTTTCGGCTTCCTATGAGCAAAGCTTCTCCGTTTGTATTAATTTCATTAATAAAAGAAGGAATGTCTGAGGCAAAATGTTGACCATCGGAATCGATAGTTATTGCATAATCATGGTTAAGTTCTAAAGCTTTTTTAAATCCGTTTTGCAAAGCAATTCCTTTTCCTGCGTTTTTTGGATGGTGAACTTGGGTAAGATTTGAATAATTTTTTAGAATTTCATTTGTCGAATCGGTTGAACCATCATTTACAACAATCACATTTGTAGTATATTCTAAAACAGAATCTAAAACACGCGCTAATGTTTTATGATTATTATACGTGGGTACAATAACACAAAAATTTAATGATTTTGTTGGATTTATTTCGGGAATAAAAGTTTCCATTATGGTTCTTTAACTATTTGATAGTTTGTTTTTCATCAGGAGAAAAACTTTTAGATTGTAATATAAAAGCTTTCAAATAAGCTTTCAAATTATTAGATTGCTCTTTGTAATGTGATAAAATAAACGCAGCATCTTCTTTTTTGTTTCTATTGTATTTTACAATAGCAGGAACATTTTCCTGAATACTTAATCGTATTAATCGTATTTCAATATTATTTGGTTCACTTGTAATAGCAAACTCAACTAATTTCGCACCTTCTTTGAAAGCTTTAATTTTGTCTGAAATTTTCTTTTGAAATTTCGCAGAAATGGTAATCGATGATCCTTTGTAGGCTACTAATGTTTTATTGCTTTCTATTGTAATCTCTGACAATCTTAACAAAAATTCTTTTGACGTAACTTCTGAATTTGCTGCATCTGGGTACAACTTTCTAATCTCAGAAATATCTAGATTACTGAAAGAAAGCAGAAAGCAGAAAATAGAAATTATAAGTTTCATTTTTTATATTTTTTTAAATACACTACTTAACTTCAAAGCTACAGTTTCGTTAAAATAAGTTGTATTTTTTACTTTAATAAAACCTTCATCAGTTGCTGTAATATCTAGTTCTAAACGCAATTCTGGCGTTACTTCTGGATTTATTAATGCCATAAATTTAACGTTCGTTAAACTCTGCATAATTAGAGAACTACCTGTAATTTGCTCCGTAAGTTCTTTAATAATTTGCATCATACAAACGCCCGGCATAATAGGATTTCCTGGAAAATGTCCTTTGAAAACCTCATGTTTTTCATTAACAAAAATGATAGCCAAATATTTTTGACTATCATTTTTTTCTAATGAAATTACTTTATAAAAATCTTTTAAAAGCATATTTTTTATTTTATATCAAATGTATAAGTTGCCCCAATAGAAAACACAACATTTGTGTGATTATTGTTGTCACTGTAATAACCATATCCATTATAATTGTTACTGTAATATGAAGGAATAATTCCTTTTTTAATTCTCGCTTCTAAACCAAAGTTTTTTGTGACATCATAACCTGCACCCAATTGAAAAGTCAAATCAATATCGTTGTCTGCATTCATATTTTTTTCATCTACAACAAACTCTAAAGCTGGTCCAAGAAGAACATTAAACTTGTTAAACGTAAACTTGTTTATAACTGCAAGCGACAAATAAGACACATCTAATTTTGCACTTCTAGAAATATTGTTATTATCAATATAATTTATTGTAGAACCTTGGTTAGAATAATCTATCTCTGGTTGCAATGTGTAAAATTTTGTAAGATGTAAAGCACCGTAAAAACCTACATAAAAATCTGTTTTCGATTTAAAATCAGTTCCATAACTACCCATAAAAGCAGGATCTCCATAAAAACCAGTATGACTATCCCCTTGTGTAAAGTGAGAAAAGTTTACTCCGCCACGCAATCCTGGCTTAAATGTAACTTGCGCCTCAGTTTGTGTAAATCCTAATAATGCAATAATGGCAACAATAAATAATTTTTTCATTTCTAATTTGTCTCTAAATAATTCAACTCTATTCTTAATTTTATATTATAATGTTGAATAATAATATTTTCGGCAAAAGTATTATTTTCTGAGGTAAAAGCAATATTTATCTGTTCTTTTCTTTTGGTTGAATGCAGAATCTTAAAGAGTTTACCGTTTGTTTTTGATATAAAAAGATAATTAAACTTATTTCTATCTTCGGATTTATATACTTTGTTTTCTATGTCTTCTAATTGTTCTTTTATTAAAAATTGATTTTTTAATAGCAATCTAAAATCGGCTTTTAAAGTATTAATTAATATTTTTCTATTCAATTCATCTACAATCGAATTTACTTTAAAATCGGTTTCAGAGATTTCAAAATCTAATAATTTATTTCCAAATTCGGTCGTAAAAACAACTCTGTGTGTGGTTGCATTTATTTTTTTTGCAATAAAAATACCTGACATATCATTCCCATAAACCGAAATATTGGCTTTATAAGCATAATCTATTTCTGGATTAGCAAAATACGGCGCATTATAAACTGTGGTTTCTAAAGTTACTGACTTCAACTCTTTTTCAAGCTTATTTGTAGCACAAGAAGTAACTAAAAACAGTAAACTAATTAAAAATAGAATTGTCGATTTTTGCATTTAATATTTTATTTTTCAATACAATACGTGTATAATCTTCCGATGATTCTAGTAATTTAACCTGAATTACTGTTGCGTCATCTTTATCGAAAGTTAATTCAATTTGTTTGATATATTTTTTCAGTGCTGCATCTTTTGGAATAAACTTCGTGATGTTGTTGGTTTTATTTTTAAAATAAGAAATCACAAATTCCTTATCATCAAACATATCTCCACTTACGCTTCCCACAATCAATTTATTTATTTTTCCGAAAATTTTGCTACTGCTCACATCCATAGCACTTTTCTTGCCTTCGTCATCTATAAAAATCTTTCCATTTTTAAAAACAATACTGTAATTATAAGGCTTCTTGTATTGCCATTGCAACATATTTGGTTCTTTAAACGCCATTTTTCCTGAAGTTTCAATATCTTTCGATAAAAAATCTAAGTGTTTGTATTGCACAAAATCTGTGCTTAGCGTTTTTATTTTAGTAGCCACTTCTTTGACTGTTTTTTTGAAAGAAACAATTTCTGTTTCCGTCATTTTTTGCTCTTGTGCGAGTAGTGAAAGGTTGCAAAAACATAAAATTAATGCAATTATAACTGTTTTAATCTTCATAAGCTTTGATCTCTAAAAGTTGCTCTAACGAAACAACTTTATATTCATTTTCTTCAATAAACTGCAATAACTGTTCCAATGCTTTTACAGACTGCAAGGAAGTGTCGTGCAAAAGTACAATTCCGCCAGGAGAAATTAGTTTTTTTATTCTATTAAAAACCAGTTTTTCATTTTTAATAATTCCGTCTAACGAGCGAATATTCCAGCCAATAACGTGGTGTTTTGTCACTTCTAAAGCTCTTTTTATGGAAGGATTTGTAACACCAAAAGGCGGACGAAATAAAATAGTTTTTTTGCCTGAAATCTTTTCAATTAAAGTATCTGTTCTTACAATTTCGGCTATTAATTTGTCTTTTCTATAAAAATCGAAAAGACGAGAATGATCATACGAATGATTCCCAACAATATGTCCTTCAGCAATAATTTTTTTTAGAATTTCAGGATGTTTTTCTACATTTTTACCAATACAAAAAAAAGCTGCTTTTGCATTGTATTTTTTTAAAACATCTAAAACCAACAGAGTCATTTCGTGTGGACCGTCATCGAATGTTAGCGCCACTTTTTTTTCTTTTTCTAACGGATTATTACAATACGCTTTTAAAAAAAAGTTTAATGGAATTTGCGATGAGCCAATAATTACAACAATAAATCTTACAAAAAATAGCACTAAAAACAACCACCAATTTACCGTTACAAAAAAACTAAAAAGTAATAGTAAGGCAAAAAGTACAAAAAAAACAATATTTGTATTTCGGTAATTTAGCATTTTGAAATTAAAGTAAAACTATGATCGATTCCTTTGTATTGATTGTATAAAAGTATGATTTTATAGTCTTTTTTTTCTAAATAATTTACTTTTAGAACTTCAGGAATTTGTTGTGTTTTTATAATTTTTGCACCAACCCACAATCCAAAAGCAGACGCTGTATTGTATTCGCCAGACAAATGTTTGTAATAAACTTGTTGTGTTTTTGCAAAAGTGTTTGACGAAAGTGTTTTGTAATAAGCATCGGTTTCTACATCTCCATTGTAACCCAAAACGACTGCATCGATATCAGAAATTTGCAAGGCATTTGACTTTAGAAAATCAACTATTTTTACCTCAACTTCATCGACTGCTAGCTTATTGTAAATTTCAACATCTAGAATTTCCGCATAAGAGCTGTCCTTCTTCTTGTCTTCCAAAACAAAAAAAGTAGCTCCTTCACTATATACAACGCCTTTTGTAGTAGAATTTAATACTTTATAAGGACTTTCATTGTCTTGTTTTATAAACCCCGCTAACTTGAAAAGTGATGCGGTATAATCGTTCATTTCATCTATTCCGCCAATTAAAATCGAAGAAGCTTCATTTTCATCAAACTGTAATTTTGCGTCTAAAAGTGCCGATTCGAAAGAAACGGAACCATTTACATACGTAAAATTATAGGCTTTGCATTGCAATCCCAAAGCGATTTGAGAACCAACCGTATTGTGAGTCGATTGGATAAAAGAAGTAGGTGTTAAAAATTCTTCATTATTATCGATTAAGGCTCTTAGAAACTTATCTGAATCGTCTATACAACCCATTCCTGTTCCAGTAATAATCGCATCAAAAGTATCAGTATTTGCTTCTTTCATGGCTAATGTCGAAGCTACAATTCCGTTTTTTACACCTTTTGCCATTCTTCTAATAGCTGTTGGTGAGATAAAATCTTTGTAAACAGGAATTTCTAATGGTAAAACATTAGCTGTTTCATTTAGTATGGCATCTTCCAAAAAAATTGTATCAAACGTTTTTTGAGCCGAAATACAACCTACTCCATTTATATATGTCTTTCTCATTCGCTTTTAGAAAAAATTACGGTCGAACAATTTCCGCCAAATCCGAATGAATTAGACAAAACGTGTTCGATATTTTTTTGTTTTAAAGTGGTTTGTGGAATCATATTAAACTCTTCCATAGGCGTTTTGAAATTCAAATTAGGAAAAACCACATTGTTCTGAATTGCCAAAACACTATAAACCGCTTCAATTGCTGCGGCTGCGGCCAATGTGTGACCTGTAAATGGTTTTGTAGAACTAAAATCGGGAATATTTTTCTCTCCAAAAACTCGAACTATCGCTCTTCCTTCAGATAAATCATTATTTGGCGTTGCCGTTCCATGCACATTGATATAATCAATTTGCTCAGGTTTTAGTCCAGAAACTTGAAACGCTTTTTCCATCGCTAGACAGGCACCGTCTCCGTTTTCTGAAGAAGCAGTTTGATGAAAAGCATCGTTTGCATTTCCGTAACCAGAAACTCTTGCTAATACTTTTTTGTTTTCTTTTTTTACAATTTCATCAGATTCTAAGACTAAAAAAGCAGCGGCTTCTCCTAGATTTAATCCTTTTCTATCATTATCAAATGGCATATTATATCCATCCGATAAAATCATCAAGGTTTTAAATCCGTTGATCGTAAATTTTGCCAAAGCATCAGTTCCGCCTACAATAACTCGATCTAGTTTTCCTGATTTTATTAATCTTGCGCCCAACATAATCGAATTGGCTGCCGACGAACAAGCAGTACTTATCGTGGTTACCATTCCTTTTAAACCTAGTTCATCGGCGATTTTTTGAGCTACATCGCCACCATCATGACAACTAATGTATTTAATGGTTTCTGGCTTTTCGAAATAATCGTAATAATATCTTTCGGTCATGTCCATTCCGCCAACGCTAGTTGCCGAAATTAGTCCCGTTTTGTATTCGTTTATCGAAGTAATTCCTGCATTTGCAACCGCTTGTTTTGCTGCAATAGCACCAATCATAGTGGTTCTTGAGAAATTGTTATCCGAAGGAAGTTGGAGTTCATTTTCCAACTCTTGATTGGTTTTCTTTATTTCACCCACTTTTCTTAAACCAGCATGTACCGTCGAAATATTTTCGATGGTGGTAATGGCGGTTTTGTTATTGATGAGCGAAAAATAATTTTCTTCAACCGAATTTCCGATTGCCGAAATTATTCCCATTCCTGTTATTGCGACTCCTTTCATTTAGACTTACTTATATTGTTAGATTTTTATACTTCTTAGATTGTTAGACAATACTTAAATCTAAGAAGTCTAAAAATCTAATTATCTAATCGTCTTATTTTGTTCTGTTTGCGGTGATATAAGCTGCCATTGTCTCGATAGATTGGAAAATATTTTTTCCTTCTTTTGGATCTACTAATTTGATTCCGTAATCTTTATCAAGCATTACAATAAGCTCTAATGCATCGATAGAATCTAATCCTAATCCGTCGCCAAATAAGGCATCATCGTCATTTACATCTGCTACATTTATATCTTCTAGGTTTAGAACTTCAATGATTTTTACTTTTAATTCTTGTTTTAATGCTTCCATATTATTTATTATATAAATTTTCTATTGTTTGTTTATTATGTTCTGTTCTTCCTTCATTGGTAACCAAATAAAGGAAAGCTTTATATTCTTCATTATAATATTCGACCCAACCGCAAAGTACTTTTTCTGCTTTTTTTGAATTCAAAAGTATGTTGGCATAATTTGTCATGAATTCTGGATTGAACGCGTCAAAGATAAAAAAAGAATTTTCACTTTTCAATTGGTGCTTAATACTAATTTCTCCTATACAAATATTGGGCAATGTATAGACGAAGACTGCTGGAGACGGAAAATAATTTTCTTTGTCAGAAATGGAGTTTTGGTATTTTACATCAGTATCCAAACTTGATGATTTATTGGCGAAAACTAAAGCAATATTATTTTCTTTGGCTTCGTTAATTTCGTTTTTCAAAAGTAATTCGGCAGCTAAAAAAGCCAATTTGCTTAAATTATCCATTTTGAAAAATTTCGGATAATTCATATCGAAATGCTGATATGATTTCTTTGAAAAATCAGAAAATAAGTCAGAATCTGATGTAAAAATCGTTTCTCCGTTCAGTATAATTTCGTTATTCTGAATCGTGCAATAGGCTTGTATGTAGGTTTTATTTTCTGACATTATTTTACTTTTTCGAATAAAACTGCAGTGTTACAACCTCCAAAACCAGAAGCTGTTTTTAGAAAATAGTGGCAATTTTTATCTTGATTTTCTTTAATAATATTAATGTGTTGACTCACGCCTATTTCATCAAAACCTAAAGAAGCAAATAATTTACTATCTAAAACGGATTGAACTCCTATAACAGTTTCCAATAATCCAGAAGCACCTAAAGTGTGTCCGTAAAATCCTTTTAGACTATTTATTGGTACATTTTCTAATTCTAATCTGTTGAAAGCAATGGCTTCCATTTCGTCATTAAACGGCGTTGCGGTTCCGTGAGCAGAAATATAATCGATTTGATTGGCATTTATTTTGGCTTCCGCCAAAGCACTTTGGATACTTCTATAAAGTCCTTCGCCAGTTCTTGATGGTCCAGAAATATGATTGGCATCGTTTACAGCACCATCTCCAATTATTTTTATTTTTGCATTTTCTCTATTTGCAGAAACTAAAACTGCGGCCGTTGCTTCGCCTAGAGAAACACCAGTCCTGTTTTTAGAATAGGGTTTGCAAGGTAAATCGCTCATAGCTTGAAAAGAATTGAATCCTGACAAAACAAACTCAGAAACCTCATCGCCTGCTACTACAAATACATTATCGAACATGTCGGACTGAATTAATCTTTTAGCCACTGAAATAGCTAAAATTCCAGAAACACAAGCGTTAGAAACTACAATGGGTTGGGTTTTGAATCCAAAAAAATCAGCTATGTTTTTTGCTAATTGATGTAAATGTGCATTTTGAAAACTTTCCTCCGAAGGATTTGCCAATGCTGTAATATTTCCTTTGGTTGTAGAAAGTAGGAAACCTACTTTTTTATTTAATTCTAATTTTGAATTTACCACTATGGGTTGCAAAGCCAAAATCATCATTTTTTCTAATCTTGTAAAATTTTCTGATGGAGAAATTTTGGCGAAAGCCGAATTTAGTTTTTCATCATTAATTGTTGAAGCATAAAATGGTTTATTCAACATTGTATTCTGATGTAATTGAATACCAGAAACACCACTTTCAATATTTTGTATATTGGTGGCAAC